>QGVH01000022.1 GCA_003242735.1 bacterium
GCCATGGTTCACCTGTGTGCGAAGCCCGGGCCCCGCGGAGCGTGGCGGGGTCGGGTCCGGGCTTCGCACACAGGTGAACCATGGCAGGCTTGACGTCCGTCAGCGGGCTGGCGAGCGGCGTTCAGTGGCTCGACCTGATCGACCAGATCATCGAGGCCAAGTCCCGGCCGAAGAAGCTGGTCGAGGCGCAGATCGAGCGCCTGCAGGCGCGCTCGAGCGCCTGGTCCGCGCTCGGGGATCGGATCCGGACGCTCCAGGAAGCCGCGGAGCGCCTGGCCGACGTGCAGCGCAGCTGGAGCTACCGCGCGCAGGTGGCCGGCGGCGCGGCCGGCGCATTGCCGGTCGCGGTGACCACGGGAGCGGGCGCCGGCGTGGGCTCGTACCGGGTGCGCGTCCTGTCGCTCGCCACGCAGGAGAAGCTGGCGGGCGGCGTCGTCGCATCGCGCTCGGAGGCGCTGGGGCTCTCCGGCGAGTTCCTCGTCAACGGCACGGTGATCCGCGTCACGGAGAGCGATTCGCTGGAGAGCATCGCGGCGCGGATCAACTCGGCCAGCGGCGCCGGCGTCACTGCGACGATCGTCTCCGTGGCGCCGGACGAGCACCGGCTGGTGCTCACGAGCACACGCTCGGGCGCGGAGGGGAGGATCGACCTGGTGGACGGCGCCGCCGGCGTGCTCCGTGCGCTCGGCTTCCTCGAGGAAGCGGCCGTCGTGAAGCACCAGCGGCCGGCCGGCGCGGCCAGCGACGTGTTCTCGAGCAACACCACGGCTGTTGCCGTGCAGCGCGGGCTCACCGACACGCTGGCCGGCACGGTGCGGATCGGCGGGGCCACGGGTTTCGACGTGGCCCTCGACCTGTCCACCATGAGCCTCGACGACGTCGCGGCCGCCATCAACGCGGCGGCGGCCGCGGCGGGGAGCGGCGTCAGTGCGTCCGTCGTCGCGGAGCCCGGCGAGGCCGGCTGGCGGCTGGTGATCGAGGGGACCGCGAGCTTCAGCGATTCCGGCACCCGGGTCCTCGAGGCGCTGGGCATCCTCGAGGGGGGGCGCAGCGGCGTCGCACAGGTCATCGCGGGCGGGCAGCTCCTGGCCGGCGGCGCTGCGGCCACCGGCGCGACGCGCTTCGTCGACCTCGACGCGGGCGTCGCCGCGGGCGACACGCTCACCATCTCCGGCACGCGCGCGGACGGCACCACGTTCACCTTCGACTTCCAGATCGACGCCACGACCACCCTGGACGACCTGATCGCGCGGCTGAACCAGGCGGATGCGCTCAAGGGCGGGAGCCGCACCGCGACCGCGTCCCTCGCGGACGGCCGCATCGTGGTCAGGGATGACCAGAGCGGCGAGAGCCGGCTCGCGCTCTCCATCGTCGCGCACAACGAGGGCGGCGGCGCCCTGGACTTCGGCACGTTCGCCGTGACCGAGGCGGGGCGCTCCCGCCAGCTCGTCGCGGCCGCGGACGCGGAGCTCGAGATCGACGGCGTCTACGTGCGCCGCTCGAGCAACACCATCACGGACGTGATCCCGGGGCTGACCTTCGACCTCCGGTACGCCGACCCGGCCACCACGGTGGAGGTGGCCGTGACGCGCGACCTGGACGCGGCGAAGAGCGCGATCGAGGAGTTCGTGAACGCGCTCAACGCCGTCGTCGACTACGTGAAGGAGCAGTCCGCCGCGGCGCCGGCGGGCCAGGCACGGAAGCCGTTCTCGGGCGACTTCGTCGCCCGCTCGGTCCTGAACCAGCTCCGCGCCGCGCTGGATTTCGCGCTCCCGGTCGGCGAGCCCGGCGCCCCGCGGCGGCTCTCGGACATCGGGATCGAGGTCGACCGCAACGGCCGCTACCAGCTCAACGCAGAGAAGCTCCGGGCCGCGCTGGAGGCGCACCCGAACGCGGTCGCCCAGTTGTTCGGCGCCGTGGGCACGTCGAGCGCGCCGGGACTCGACTTCATCGTGGGCCCGGACCGGCTGACGAGCGGAACGTTCGAGGTCGAGATCACGGCGCCGGCCACGCGCGCCACGGTGCTGACAGCGTTCGACGGCGTCTACAACGACGACGGCGTCGCGGACGAGCTGCGTATCACGGATTTCGCCACCGGTGCGACGTACACGATCGTGCTGGAGAACGGGCTCACGACCGCGCAGATCCTGGAGCGGCTCCAGACGGAGCTGGGGACGGCGCGCCGGCGGCGGCTGGAGTCGCGGGAAGCGCTCCGGGACGCGGACGGCGACGCCGCGACGGAGGCGACGACGCTCGCCGAGCTGCGGCGCGCCGATGGCTCCTCGCTCGGCATCCAGGACGGCGACGTACTCATGTTCTCGGGCACGCGCTCGAACGGCACGGCGTTCGTCGTGGAGTACACGGTGCAGGACGCTTCGGCCGTCACGCTCGGTGAGCTTCGGGCGTTCCTCCAGAGCCAGCTCGGCAGCGAGGCCGTCGTCTCCATCACGGACGGCGTGCTGTCGGTGGAGGCGGCGCAGGCCGGGCAGAGCCGGCTCTCGCTCGCGGTCAGCTCGAGCAACCCCGCGACCGGCAACCCGTTCGGCGTCTTCGACGTGGCGGTGGAAGGCCGCTCCGCCGCGCGCATCCGCGCGGAGCTGGAGGACGGCCAGATCCGGCTGACCCACGAGGACTACGGCTCCAACGCCGGGTTCGACATCGCCCTGGTCGCCGGCGGCGCGGACGGGACGGGCCAGCTCGGCCTCGTCGCGCAGGCGTACCGCGGCCAGGACGTGCAGGGGACGATCAACGGCACCGCGGCCAACGGCAGCGGGACGGTCCTGCGCGGGCCGGAAGGGACCGAGATCGAGGGGCTGGTGCTCTCCTACACCGGCACCGCGACCGGCGCCGTCGGCAGTGTGACGTTCAGCCGCGGCGTCGCCGCTGCGATCGCCGACGTCGCCAAGCAGTTGCTCCAGTCCGGGACGGGGACCGTGCCGTCCGTCCTGGAGCGGATCGACGCGTCCGTCCGGCAGCTCCAGGACCGCGTCGCGCAGTTGGAGGACCGTCTCGAACGGCAGCGCGAGCAGTTGATCCTGCGGTTCGCCGCGCTGGAACAGGCGCTCGCGCAAGCGCAGGCGCAGTCCCAGTGGCTCGCGGGGCAGCTCGCGCAGTTCGGCACACAGAGGGCGCGTTGACGAGGAGCGCGTCGCCATGACGACCGGCCAGCGGAACGCATCGGCGTACCTGGAGGCGAAGGTCCTGAGCAGCAGCCGCGAGGATCTCGTTCCGCTGCTCTACGAGCACCTGTGCGCGAACCTGCGGCGCGCCGCGGCGCAGATCGAGGCAGGTGACATCGAAGGCAAGGCGGCCAGTCTGGAGCGGGCAACCGCGATCGTCTTCGAGCTGCTCGCCTCCCTCGATTTCGAGGCCGGCGGCGACCTGGCCGCGCGGCTGGCCGCGCTGTATTCGTTCTTCGCGTCCGAGATCAGCGCCGCCAGCCGGACCCTGGATCGGCAGCGGCTCGAACGCGTCACGAACATGGTGGCCTCGCTGCACGAGGCATGGCGCCAGGCCGCGGCGAAGGTGAAGGGCCGGGCCGAGGCCGACAGAGGGCAGGGGGCGGCATGAGCGGTGCGGGGGGCGCGGCGGTTGTCGCAGAGTCGTCGTCCGCGCTCCGCGAGCGCCTGGACGCGTGCACCCGGTACGCAGCCGTGGTGCACGAGCAGCTCGCGGCGCTGGACCGGAACGACCTCGATGCGTTCGCGGTGCTGGCGCGCGAGCGGGAGACCCTCGCCCGCAGGATCGAGGGTGCGGCGATGGCGGGGGTAGACGTGGCGCCGCGCGATGGAGAACGCGAGGTTGGCGCGCTCCATGAGGTCCTGCAACGCTGCGCCGAGGCGGACGCGCGGCTGCTCGAACGGCTGCGGGCGCTGCGCGACGAGGCGCGGGATGCGCTCCGACACCTGGAGGCGCGACGGTCCGGCGTCCGGGCGTACATGGCGGCCGGCGGCGGGCCGGTGAGCCTGGACGTGCGCTCCTGAGCGGCTGCCGGGGCCTGAAGTCCGGGCCCGTCGCGGCCGATGCTTGGAGTAGGGAGGTGCGTATGATCGAGAACATCGGCTCCAGCGGGCCCGTCCGGCCGGAACGGGCGTCCGGCGTCCCGGACGAGCGGGACCGGCCGGGCAGGGCGGTGCAGCAGGTCAGCCGCGTCCCGCCCCGTGACCGG
Source organism: bacterium (assembly GCA_003242735.1). Lineage (NCBI taxonomy): Bacteria > bacterium. The sequence goes on from QGVH01000022.1 coordinate 4,169, forward strand.
GTCGAGATCTCGGAGCGCGGCCGCGTGTTGGCGGCGCGCCAGGAGCTCGTGGCGTGGCTCCAGGCGCAGACGGGGAAGAGCCCGGAGGCGATCGCGGAGCTCCTCGCCCGTCTGGAAGAGGGGGCCTACGACTCGCCCACCATCGCCCGCGAGGTCGCGCGGCGTCTGCTCGAGAGCGGAGACCTGTGATGACCGAGCGGAGGCCGTTGCCCGCCGAGCTCCTGAGGGACTCGGAGGCCGCGCTGCGGCGCGCAGCGGACCTGTTGGCCGACTTCGGCGTCGACGGGGACGGCGACGCGTCCGCCGCCCCGCGAGGCGGAACGTCTCCGCTGCGCGGCCTGAACGAGGAGCTCCGGCAGTTGCGGGCGCAGATTGACGACTGCGCCGTCGAGATCGTCTGGCACCTCCACGAGGCCGGCGCGCTGGTCCATGATCTCGAGAAGCGGCTCGCCCGCGTCGCTGCGGCCACCGAACGCTTTGCCGGCACAGCTCCCCACCCGGGCTGACGCGACGCCGCCTTCCCTCTCCAGCGCGGGCCCCGCGCCGCGGCATGCGCCGCCCTCTCCTCCGACCCTCCGCTTCCCGCTACCCTCTCCCCAGCGCCGAGCCAGCCACCGATGACCAATCCGCCGCGGCCCGGAAGGCGGGGCCGGTTGTGCTGCGTCCGGGCGGCCTGCAACTTCCCGCACGGGGAGGGGAGGTGGAACGGCGGAACCGCCACGGGGTTTCCTCCAGGCAAGGAGCGGTCATGCTGGTGGTGACGACGTCCTCGATCGAGGGCCGGAAGATCACGCGGTATCTGGGGCTGGTGAGCGGCGACGCGATCCTCGGCGCCAACATCTTCCGCGACTTCTTCGCGAGCATCCGCGACATCGTGGGCGGGCGCTCCGCCGCTTACGAGAAGGAGCTCCGCAAGGCGAAACAGATCGCCCTCGAAGAGATGATCCAGGAGGCGGCGCAGCTCGGCGCGAACGCGGTGATTGGTGTGGACCTGGACTACGAGACGATCGACCTGGGTCAGGGCGGCGCGATGCTGATGGTCAGCGCCAACGGCACGGCCGTCGTCTACGAGTGAAGCGGGCAGGTACGGGGCTCCGGCCGGAGGCGAGGCAATGAGCGCGAAGGCGCGGATCCTGATCCCCACGCTCGCGGCGATCCTGATCACGGACATCCTGACCAAGCGCTGGGCGCTCGCGGCGCTGGGCGGCGGAGAGCGGATCGAGCTTTTCGGCGGACTCGTGCCGCTCACGCTGGCGTTCAACAAGGGCGCCGCGTTCAGCATCCACTTCGGCGACGCGTCCCGCTGGATCTTCCTCGCCCTTTCCCTGGTGGCGCTGTGGGTGCTCGCGGCGCTCTACCGCGCCGCGCAGCCCGGCGATCGGCTGAGGGTCTGGGCCGTGTCGCTGATCATGGCCGGTGCGCTCGGCAACCTCGTGGACCGCGTGCGGTGGAGCCACGGCGTGGTGGACTTCATCGGCCCCATTGACCTGGGCTTCATGCTCTGGCCCGTGTTCAACGTCGCGGACATGGCCATCACCTGCGGCGGCGTGCTGCTGGTGATCTCGCTGTGGCAGGAGGGGCGGGAAGCGAAGGGGACGGCCCGGTCTCCCTCGACCGCGCCGGAGGGCCAGTGACGCAGCGGAGCGGCGACGCCGTCTAGTCCGGGCCTGGCGGCAGGCGGTTCCGCAGCGTGGACGCGATGCCGATGAGGCCGATGCCGACCAGCACCACGATCCCGATGACGATCCAGCTCTGCGGCACGCCGAGCTCTACGGCCGCCATCGCCAACCCGCCGATCAGCACCACGAAACCGACGATGTAGAGCGCGAGCGACATGCCCCTCCCCCGCGCAGGTCTCCGTGCGGGAGAGGGGCAAGTGTCGTTCCAGGCGTCGTCGCCGGCGAAGAGCACTGCGCCGGACGCCGCCGGGCCGCAGGTCCAGCCCCGGCGGCGTCCGGCCGGCGATCACCGCTGCGCGGAGCGGGCCGCCCGGCGGCGAGGCGCCGGCACGGTCAGCGCCGCCTCGACGATGCGCCGCTGCTCCCGCTCGTGCGCGTTGGCAAAGCCCTCAGCGGGGCTGGCCCGCTCGGGCCGGCCGATGTAGGAGAGCCGCGCGCGGTCACGGACCAGCGCAGCGAGTCGCGGCTGGAGCGCCCGCCAAGCGCCCATGTTCTCCGGCTCCTCCTGCACCCAGACCACCTCCTCCAGCTCCGGATACCGCTCCAGCACCTCGGCGAGTTCGGCCTCCGGGAACGGATAGAGCTGCTCGACCCGCACGATCGCGGTCTGGCTCGCCGCCTCCCGCTTCTCGCTCGTGATCAGGTCGTAGTAGATCTTGCCCGTGCAGAGCAGCAGACGGGTGATCTGGCCGGCACGCTCGCGCGCCGCGTCGTCGTCCAGCACCGGCTGGAACGCGCCCTCGGCCAAGTCGGCCAGCCGCGAGACCGCCCGCGGATGCCGCAGCAGGCTCTTGGGCGTGATCACCACCAGCGGCCGCCGCTCGCGGCTCAGCGCCTGGCTCCGCAGCAGGTGGAAGTAGTTCGCCGGCGTGGTCGGCGCCACCACGCGCATGTTGTCTTCACCGGCGAGCTGGAGCAGCCGCTCCACGCGGGCGCTGGAGTGCTCCGGCCCCTGGCCCTCGTAGCCGTGCGGCAGCAGCAGCGTGAGCCGCGACTCCTGGCCCCACTTGGCGCGGCCCGCCGCCACGAACTGGTCGATCACCACCTGCGCGCCGTTCGCGAAGTCGCCGAACTGCGCCTCCCAGAGGACCAGCGTCTCCGGCGCGGCCACGCTGTAGCCGTACTCGAAGCCCATGACGCCCAGCTCGGAGAGCGGGCTGTTGTAGACCTCGAACGCCGCCTTCGCCTGACTCAGGTTCTGGAGCGGGCAATACGTCTCGCCGGTCTCTGCGTCGTGCAGCACCAGGTGGCGCTGGCTGAACGTGCCGCGCTCCACATCCTGCCCGGTGAGCCGGACGGGGGTGCCCTCGGCGAGCAGGGACGCAAACGCGAGCGTCTCCGCGTGCGCCCAATCAATGGGCCCGTCGCTCTCCAGGACCCGCGCCCTGCGCTCGAGCTGCCGCACCAGCTTCGGGTTGACGGTGAAGTCCGCGGGCCACGTGTGCAGCTCGCGGTCCAGGGCCTTTAGCCGCTCGGCCGGCACGCGGGTGTCCACGGCCTCGAACGGCACGGGCACGTGCTCGTAGGCCTCCACGGCGTGCGCGGTCTCGCCCGCCGGCGCCTTGCGCACCTCGTCCTGCGCCTGGATCAGCCGCTGGTACTGCTCCTCCCGCATCGCGCGCGCCTCTTCCTCGGTGATCACGCCCCGGGAGATCAGCGTGCGCTCCCACAGGGTCCCCACCGTGGGGTGGTCCTGGATGATGCGGTACATCCGCGGCTGCGTGTACGTCGGCTCGTCCGACTCGTTGTGGCCGTGACGCCGGTAGCCGATCAGGTCCACCAGGACGTCGCTGCGGAACCGCTCGTGGTACGCCATCGCCAGCCGCATGACGGCGAGGCAGGCCTCCGGGTCGTCCGCGTTGACGTGGAAGATCGGAATGTCGTAGCCGAGCGCCATGTCGCTGGCGTACCGGTTCGTGCGACCCGCGCGCGGCTCCGTCGTGAAGCCGATCTGGTTGTTGACGATGATGTGGATCGTGCCGCCGACGCGGAAACCCTCGAGCTGCGCCAGGTTGAGCGTCTCCGCGACGATGCCCTGGCCGGAGAACGCGGCATCACCGTGGATCAGCACGGCCATGACCGCCTTCTCGTCACGCGAGAGGGCCCGGGACGAGCGGTCCGTCTGCTTCGCCCGGACCATGCCCACGACCACCGGGTCCACCGCCTCGAGGTGGCTCGGGTTGGGTGCGAGCGTCACCGTGAGCGGAACGCCGGACGCGGTGGCGTAGGTGCCCTCGGCACCGAGGTGGTACTTCACGTCGCCGGTCGTGCCGAGCCGTGCATGCTTGCCCTCGAACTCCGCGATGAGCGCCGTGTACGGCTTGCCCAGCACGTGCGTCAGCACGTTGAGCCGGCCGCGGTGCGCCATGCCGACCACGACCTCCCGAGCGCCGGCCGCAGCCGCACGCTCGATGGCGAGGTCCAGCATCGGCACGAGCATGTCGGTGCCCTCGATCGAGAACCGCTTGGCGCCGAGGTACGCCCGGTGGAGGAACTGTTCGAACGTCTCCACCTCGATCAGCCGGCGCAGCAGCTTCCGCTGGTCCTCCGGGGTCAGCGGGCGGAGGTGCTCGCCGGACTCGATGGCGTCCCGCAGCCAGTTGCGGCGGACCGGGTCCTCCAGGTGCTCGTACTCGTAGCCGATCGTTCCGCAGTACGTGGCGCGCAGCCACTGCACCACGTCGGCCGCGGTCTCGCCGATCTTGCCGAGCCCGAACACCTCTGCGGGAATGGACTCCAGCTCTTCGGGCGAGATCCCGTGGAAGGCAGGGTCGAGGGTCGGATGACCCGGCGGCGCCGAACCCAGCGGATCCAGGCGGGCCGCCCAGTGTCCGTTCAACCGGTGCGCCGCGAGCAGCTTCCCGGCGGCGACGGCCGCACGGAGTTGCGCCACGGTGGCGCCGGTGGGTGCCGGCGCGGCCGCTTCCGCCTCGGCCACGCCGAGCTGCTGGGCGAGTGGAGCGAACACGCGCTGCCAGTGTTCGTCCACCGAACGAGGGTTGCGCAGGAAACGCTCGAACATTTCCTGCGCGTAACCGACGTTGTAGGTGTCAAAAACCGAAGATGGTCCCACGGCTCTCTTCCGCTCCTCTGACGCCGCCCCGCGCCCCTTTCATCGGAAATACCCGGCACACCGGGGTCGGTTCTCCGCGCGTGCACCCGCAACGGCGGAGGGAAGGGGCCCAAGGCGGCCTGGCGGCCAGCGCCAGTGCTGGCAACCGGCCCCGATGTGGCCACGAAGGAAGATAGCAGGGCGACACAGGAAGTCCAGCGGTGGTACGGCTCAGGCGGCGCGGCGCTCGGGAAGCGGCGAGCCGACCAGGCCGCCGGCCTCCGCCCGCAGCCGGAGCCAGGCCTCCACGAAGTCCTGGAGACGCGCGGCCACCGCGTCGTGCACTTCCGCGGCCGGGCGGCGGAACAGCAGCTCGATCGCGTCATCCACGTGGTCCACCGTGTAGACGTGGAACTCGCCACGGCTGGCCGCGGCGACGACCTCCGGGCGGAGCACGAGATGCGGCGCGTTCCGGGCAGGGACCGTGACGCCCTGCTCGCCGGTCAGCCCCTGGATGCGGCACGCGTGGAAGAAGCCCTCGACCTTCTCGGACACGCCGCCCACCGGCTGCGCGTTGCCGTGCTGGTCCACGGAACCCGTCACGGCCAGGTCCTGACGGACCGGCAGTCCCGAGACGGCGGAGAGCAGGGCGATCAGCTCGGCCATGCTCGCGCTGTCGCCTTCCACGGCCTCGTAGACCTGCTCGAAGGCGAGACTCGCGGTGAGCGCCAGCGGGCGATCGCCGCCGTAGCGCCGGTTCAGGTACCCGCTCAGGATGAGCACGGCCTTGCTGTGGATCGGGCCACCCAGCGTAGACTCGCGCTCGATGTCCACGACGCCGCGTGCGCCCATGGCGACGGACGCCGTGACCCGGACGGGCCGGGCGAACGCGTAGTCGCCGACCTCGATCACGGACAGACCGTTCACCTGTCCCACCGCCTCGCCCCGGGTCGCGACCAGCAACGCGCCCGTCTCGATGAGGCGATGCAGCTCCTCCTCCAGGCGGTTCGCGCGACGGATGCGCGCCCGGATCGCCGCCTCCACGTTCTCGCGGGTGACGGTCGCCGCCGCCACGCGGCCGTCGCCCTCGGCGGGAGCGTCACGCGCCTCACCGTTGTCCGCGGCCCGCGGCACGCCGTTGCCGCCGGCCTGGTGCGCGGCCTCGCGGACGAGGTCCGCGATCAGCGCGAGCCGCGCAGTGAGCCGCGTCTGATCGCCCGCCAGCCGGGACGCGTACTCGATGAGCGCGCCCACGGCGTCGGCGTCGAACGGCGGCAGGCCTTCGGCGTGGCACCGCGAGGCGACGAAGCGCGCGAACTCCCGCTCGCTCTCCGTGCTGCGCGCGAGGGTCGGCGAGAAGTCCGCCTTGACCTTGAAGATCCGGTCGAAGTCCGGGTCCAGGGCGGAGAGCAGGGCGTGGAGGATCGGCGGGCCGATCAGGACGACCTTGACGTCAATGGGAACGGGCTCCGGCTCGAGCGAGACGGTGCTCACCAACCCGAGCTCCGCGCCGGGTTCCTCGAGCCGCACCTCGCCCTGGCGCAACGCGCGTTTCAACGCATCCCACGCCAGCGGCCGGCGCAGCACCTCCAACGCGTCCACCACGAGGTAGCCGCCGTTCGCGGCGAGCAGCGCGCCCGCGCGGATCATCAGGAAATCCGTGACCAGCGCGCCCTGCACCACGCGGTGCTCGATGCGGCCGTTCAGCCGGGAAAAGCTGGGATTGGGCTCGACGATGACCGGCGCGCCGCGATCGTCCGCCTCGTGCGCCACGATGACGTTGACCATGTAACGGCGCTGGAACTCCTCGGTCGCCATGGCCTGCGCCAGCGCGGCGGGCTCGGCTTCCGCCGTGATGGTCAGCTTGCCGATCAGTTCGAGCAGGTCCGCTTCCGCGGCGTCCAGGAACGTACGAACCTGCGGGAGGGAACCGTAGCGCGCCCGGAGCACGCCGAACAGGTGCGCGGCCGCCCGGCCCGCGGTCCGGCGGTTCAGCTCGCGCAGCGCACGCTGCGCCTCGGTCATTGCCTCGGCCAGCTTGGGCAGCGCCTCCTCGAACAGCGCCTGGACCTCGCGACGGGCCTCCTCGTACTCCTCCCGCTGCTCCGCCGGCAGCGCGCTCAACTGTTCGTCCGTCAGCAGGTGGCCGTCCCGGCGCGGCGCGAGCAGGATGCCCTGGGGCGACTGCACGACCGCGAGGTCGTGCCGCTCCGCCGCCTCTTCCGCGCTCTCGAACAACTCGGCGCGCCGCTGCTCGAGCCTCTCCAGGATCGCGGTGCGCTGGGCGCGGTACTCGTCGCTGCCGAAGACCCGCGGTAGTTCCGCGGCGAGCTGCGCGGCCAACCCCTCCATGTCTTCGGCGAGCCGACGGCCGACGCCTGGCGGCACGCGGAGCAGCCGCGGCCGGCGCGGGTCCGCGAAGTTGTTCACGTAGCACAGGTCGTCCGGCACCGGGCGGCCCGCCGCGTGCTGCCGCACCGCCTCCAGCGCCGCTGCGCGCCGACCCGTGCCGTCCTCGCCCACCACGAAGATGTTGAACCCGGCCGAGTCGACGTCGAGCCCGAACGCCAGCGCCTCGAGCGGACGCTCCTGGCCGGGAAGCCGCGCCAGCGGCTCGATCTCCGCCGTGGTGGCGAAGTCCAGCGCGGCCGGGTCGGCAGGCCGGTGCAGGGCTTCCGGGGGCAGTCGGGTCGCGCTCACGGTGCCACCACCGGTGCAACAATCAAACCATGCCGCTCCTCGCTCGCGCCCCCGGCCTCGCCCGGCCCGTCAGGACCTCCGCGAGACCTGCTGCTCCGCCGGTCCACCGAGCTGGTTGTTGCGCCGCGCCGCGCGGGCCATGAGGACGGTCAGCGGCGAGGGCAGGACGGCGGTGGAGAGGTCCACGCCGCGCACGTTCCGGTCCGTGCCGCCCTCCGCCGCAGGCAGCAGGCGACTCACCCGGCCCAGCAGCTTCGTCGTCGCGCCCGGGAACAGGTCATGGACCAGCCCCAGCAACCGCGCCTGCCACGTCAGCGTCACTTCCGCCTCGCCCCGTGCAACGGCCTCCACGATACGCCGCGCGGCGCGCGGCGCGCTCATGGCCGTCAACGGCGTCGCGGCGGCGACACTGAACCACGCGTACTCCTGGGCCGCCCGGCCCTTGAAGAACGCGTTGATGGGGGAGCCGGTCCGCATGAGCCCCGGCACGACGGTCGTGACCGTGATGCCGGTTCCGGCCAGCTCCGAACGGAGCCCTTCCGAGAAGCCGCGCACCGCGAACTTGGCCGCGTCGTACGGCAGCAGGTGGGGCACGGCGACGACGCCGCCGATGGACGCGATGTTGACGATGCGCCCCGCGCGGCGCCGCCGCATCTGCGGCAGCACGGCGAGCGTCGTATAGACGGTTCCCCAGAAGTTGACCGCCATCGCCCGCTCGAAGTCGCCCACCGTCATCGACTCGAGCGGGCCGACCTGGATGACGCTCGCGTTGTTCACCAGGATGTCGATGCGACCGAAGCGGTCGGTGACGAGGCGCACCAGCGTCTCGACCTGTTCACGGTCGGCGACGTCGCAACGGAACGCGGTGACGCGCGCGCCTCGAGCCGCGAGCTCGTCCCGCGCGCGGGCGAGCTCCCGCTCATCGCGGGCGCAGATGGCGATGGAGCAGCCCTCACGCGCCAGCTCGCGGGCGATCAGCAGCCCGAGCCCGCGTGAGCCGCCCGTGATCAGCGCGACCTCGCCCGTGAGGGTGCCACGGGGCCGCGTTGCCGCCCGCCACGCGGCGTGCGCCAGCACGCCTGCCGCAGCGAGCCCCACGATCCGCGCCGCCCGTGAACGAGCTCCAGCCATCCCACACCTCCCACACCGACGGTCCCGGGCGCGCAGGAGCGCGCTCCTCTCTCACCGTCGGGAGCACACCACGGACCAGCGCCGAGCGGGGATCGTTGCGAGCCCGCGCCTCCCGCGGCGGCGCGGGCGCGGCCCCTCGCCACCGCCTTCCGTCACTCACGCGCCGCGCGCGAGCAGCGCGCCGGTGAACAGCGCGTACCCGGCGAGCAGGAGGGCGCCTTCGATCCTCCCGATGCGCAGCCCCGTGGCGAGGATGGGAGCGAGCAGGATGCTCACCGCGAGCATCACCGGGAGCTCGAGCCGGAAGAGCCCCGGGTTCATGGCGAGCGGGCTCACCAGGCCCGCCAGCCCGAGAATGCCCAGGATGTTGAAGATGTTGGAGCCGACGACGTTGCCGACCGCGATGTCGGCCTCGTCCCGCCACACGGCGAGCAGCGATGTGGCCAGCTCCGGCAGCGACGTGCCGACCGCGACGACCGTGACCCCGATCACCAGCTCCGAGACGCCGAGCGTCCGCGCGAAGACGAGCGACGCGTCCACGAGCAGCCGTGCGCCGATGGACAGGGCGGTGAGCCCCACGACGATCAGCAGCACGTCCCTGGCGCGGCCACGGCCGTCCGGGGCCAGCGCCTCGGCGCTTTCGAAACGTTCGAACTCCTGCTTGATCGCCACGGCTTCGCGGCGCGCGCCCCGGAGCACGAACGCGACGTAGGCGAACAGCCCAGCCAGGAGCAGCGCCGCGTCCGGACGGCTCACCGTCCCGTCCAGCCCCAGGACCGCGAGGGCGACACCGGCGGCGATCATGATCGGCGTTTCGCGCACGATCAGACGCATCTGCGCGCGCAACGGACGCAGTATCGCGGCGAGTCCCAGGATCAGGGCGATGTTGAGGATGTTCGACCCCACCACGTTGCCCACGGCGACGTCGGCCTGGCCGCGCGCGGCGGCAAAGACGCTGACCACCAGCTCCGGCGACGAAGTGCCGAACGCGACGATGGTGAGCCCGACCACCAGCGGGCTCACGCCGACGCGACGCGCCAGGCGCGCCGCTCCGCGGACGAGCCACTCGGCGCCGAAGTACAGGGCAACGAGGCCCAGCAGGAACAGGAAGACGTGGAGGATCATGGGACGCCAAGCTACGGCGTGGGGCCCCGGCGGCGCGAGGGGGCGGTGCGGTTCTCCCGCGCCGTTCCCCCGACGCCGCCGCGAGATCGCGCGCGATAGGGGGCGCGGCCGGCGCGGTCGGTTGCCGCGAGCCGTCGTCGGCGCTATCCTAGCCCCACGCCGGCAAAGCCGGCGCCGATCCCGTTGCTTCCAGCGTTTCCGCAATGCCGAAGCAGGACGACACCCCGCTCATGCAGCAGTGGCGCGAGGCGAAGTCGCGCCACCCGGATGCGATCCTGTTCTTCCGCGTCGGAGACTTCTACGAGATGTTCTACGAGGACGCGGAGGAGGGCGCGCGGCTGCTGGGCCTGACCCTGACGACGCGGAACAACGGCGGTGCGTCGGATGTGCCCCTGGCGGGCGTGCCCGCGCGCGCGCGTGACGAATACGTCCAGCGTCTGCTCCGCCTCGGCCGTCGGGTGGCGATCTGCGAGCAGGTCGAAGACCCGGCCGAGGCGAAAGGCATCGTACGGCGCGAGGTCGTCGAGACCGTCACGCCCGGCGTCGTTCTGGCGGACGCGCTCCTCAGCGAGCGGCGGAACAACTACGTGGCAGCCCTCTGTCGAGCGCCGGCGGGCAAGGGCGGAGGCGAGGGGGCGGGCGCTCCGGGGTTCGGTCCGGAGGGCGATGCGGTCCCCTACGCCCTCGCCGTCGCCGACATCTCGACCGGCGAGCTCGTCGCACTGTACGTCGCGCCCGCTGCGCTCGAGGCGGAGCTGGCGCGCTTCGAACCGGCCGAGCTGGTGCTGCCGGCGAGCTGGGAAGGGCGCGCCCTGCCGGGAGCCGGCCGCGCCGTCATCACCACGCGGCCCGACTGGCTCTTCGACCGTGCGACGGCGGAGGACGAGTTGCGCCGGCGCTTCCGCGTGCACACCCTCGACGGGTTCTCGTTCCAGGAGGGCGACGACGGGCTGGTCATGGCGCTCGGCGCGCTCGTCGCCTACCTCGCGGAGGTCCAGCCCGCGGGGATCGCGCACCTGCGGCCGCCGCGCATCGAGCGGCCCGGCCGGGTCATGGCGCTGGATGCGATGACGCGCCGCAACCTCGAGCTGGTCGAGCCGCTGCGCCCTGACCTGGCGGGCGGCAACACGCGCGCGCACACGCTGCTCGACGTCATCGACGAGACCGTCACCGCGATGGGGGCGCGGCTGCTCCGGCGCTGGGTGCTCGCGCCGCTCATCGTGGCCGAGGAGATCTGGGAGCGCCAGGCAGCGGTCGCCGCGCTCGTCGAGGACCCGGCGCTCCGCCGCGCGCTCCGCGCCGAGCTCGCCCAGATCCGCGACCTGGAGCGCCTCGCGGGCAAGGCCGCGGCGGGGCGCATCACCCCCCGCGAGTTGCGGGCGCTCGGCACCTCGCTCGAGCACCTGCCGCGGATCAAGGACGCGCTGTTGGAGAAACTCGATGACGCGCTGACCCGGACCGGCGCGACGCTGCTGGCCTCCCTCGCCCGGGACATGGACACGCTGGACGATGTCCGCGAAACCATCGCGCGCGCACTGGCCGACGATCCGCCCGCCACCCTCGCCGATGGAGGCGTCATCCGCCCGGGCTACAACGCCGAGCTGGACGAGCTCCGCGACGCCCGCGACGGCGGCAAGCAGTTCATCGCGTCGCTCCAGGCGCGGGAGCGGGAGCGCACCGGCATCGCGTCGCTCAAGGTCGGCTACAACAAGGTCTTCGGTTACTACCTGGAAGTGACGCGGGCCAACCTGGACCGGGTCCCGCCCGACTACGAGCGCAAGCAGACCCTCGCCAACGGCGAGCGCTACGTCACGCCCGAGCTGAAGGAGTGGGAGGCCAAGGTGCTCGGCGCCGAGGAACGGATCGCCGAGCTCGAGGCTCGCCTGTTCGGCGAGCTGCGCCGCGAGGTCGCCGGGCACGTGGCCCGGATCCAGGACGCCGCCAGCCGCATCGCGACGTTGGACGTGCTGGCCGCCCTCGCGCACGTCGCGGAGCGCCGCGGCTACGTGCGCCCGGAGGTGCACACGGGCTACCGACTCGAGATCCGCGGCGGGCGGCACCCCGTCGTCGAGACCATGATGCCGCGCGAGGAGTTCATCCCCAACGACATCGTGCTGGACGAGGACGCGCGCATCATGATCCTCACCGGGCCGAACATGGCGGGGAAGAGCACGCTGCTGCGGCAGGTCGGGCTCATCCAGTTGCTGGCCCAGATCGGCTCGTTCGTGCCCGCGGATGCCGCGCGGCTGCCGGTCGTGGACCGCATCTTCACCCGCGTCGGCGCGTCCGACAACCTGGTGCACGGCCAGTCCACGTTCATGGTCGAGATGAGTGAGACGGCGGCGATCCTCAACGCCGCGACGCCCCACTCCCTCGTCCTGCTCGACGAGATCGGCCGCGGAACCGCGACGTACGACGGCGTCAGCATCGCCTGGGCGGTGACCGAGTACCTGCACGACGTGGTCGGCGCGCGGACGATCTTCGCCACGCACTACCACGAACTCACGCAGCTCGCGGAGCTCCTGCCCGCGGTGTTCAACTGCAACGTCGCGGTGCGCGAAGCGGGCGAGGACATCGTGTTCCTGCGCCGCCTCGAGCCCGGCGCGGCCGACCGCTCGTACGGGATCCAGGTCGGCCGGCTCGCCGGCCTGCCCAACGCGGTGGTCCAGCGCGCGCGGGAGATCCTGCGGGAGCTCGAGGGCACGCACGCCGTTGCGGCCCGCGCGCCCGCTCCCCGGGGGGAGCGCAGCAGCGCGTCGCGCGAGCAGCTCTCGCTGTTTCCACCGGAGCACCCCGCACTCGTGCGGCTGCGGCGTCTCCAGATCGAGCAGCTCACGCCGCTCCAGGCCATGAACGTGCTCGCGGAGATCCAGAGCATGGTCCGGGATGAACCGGCGGCGTAGTATCGAGCGGAACGGCGCGGCGCGGCCGGCGCCCGGTGCCGAACGGAACGGAAGGAGTAGAATGCGACGCACACGCCTTTTCTCGCTCGGCTTGCTCTTCCTGGTAGCGGGCTGTGCCGGCGATGAGCCCCTCCAGCAGCCGTCGCCGCTCTCCACCACCTCGCCGTTCGAGTATCCGATCGAGCTGTGGGACCGCGGCATCGAGGGCGAGACCGTCGTCCTCATCCACATCACCGCGATGGGAGAAGTGGACAGCGCGACGGTGTACCGTTCGAGCGGGTACCCGCAGTTCGATTCGGTGGCCGTGGCAGGCGCGTACCGGCTCCGGTTCACGCCCGGCCGCCGCGGCGACAAGCGCGTCCGCACCTGGGCCCGCCTGCCCGTGCGCTTCACGAAGGATGGCGGCGCCACCGCCGGGACAATGGAGACCGTACCATGAGCGAGACCATCGTGCCGCAGACGCGGGCCGCAGCACCTGCCGCAGCGCCGCGCAACCTCACGCCGTACGAGTCGGTCCTCGACACCATCGGCTGGACACCGCTCATCCGGCTGCGCCGGGTCACGGATGGGGCGCGCACACCCGTCTACGGGAAGGCGGAGTTCTTCAACCCGGGCGGCTCGGTGAAAGACCGCATCGGCCTGGCGATCATCGAGGCGGCGGAACGCGAGGGACGGTTGAAGCCGGGCGGCGTCATTGTCGAGGGCACCAGCGGCAACACCGGCGTCGGGCTCGCCATCGCCGCCGCGCTCAAGGGTTACCGGTGCATCTTCACGATGCCCGACAAGATGAGCCAGGAGAAGGTGCGCCTGCTCAAGGCGTTCGGTGCCGAGGTCATCATCACGCCGACCGCCGTGCCGCCCGACCATCCGGACAACTACGTGCAGGTCGCCAAGCGCATCGTCGCCGAGACGCCCGGCGCCATCCTCGCCGACCAGTTCTACAACCCCGTCAACCCCGAGGCGCACTATCGGACGACCGGGCCGGAGCTCTGGGAGCAGACGGGCGGCCGCATCACCCACCTCGTCGGCTCCGCGGGCACGGGAGGCACGATCAGCGGGGCGGGGAAGTACCTCAAGGAGCGCAACCCGGCCATCCGGGTGATCGCCGGCGACCCCGAGGGCTCGATGCTCGCGCCGTACTTCCGCACCGGCGAGAAGGTCGAGACGCACCCGTACAAGGTCGAGGGCATCGGCAACGACAAGCTGCCGTCCACGCTGTGGCTGGACGTGATCGACGAGTATCACACCCTGACGGACCGCGAGGCCTTCCACATGGCCCGCCGGCTCACCCGGGAAGAGGGGCTCTTCGTGGGCGGGTCCTCGGGGTTGATCGTCGCGCTCGCCGCACGTCTCGCCCGCCAGCTCGACGATCCGGACGCCCTGATCGTCGCCATCCTCCCCGACACGGGCGAGCGGTACCTCTCCAAGATCTACAACGACGAGTGGATGCGGGAGAACCGGCTGCTGGAGCCCGAGCGCCTCACCGCCGGCGACATGATCGAGCGCAAGGACGGGGGCGCGCCGCCGCTCGTGGCCGTCACGCCCGAGACGCTGGTGCGGGAGGCGCTGGCGCTGATCACCGCCCACGACATCTCGCAGCTCCCGGTGCTCGAGGGCCATGTCTGCGTCGGCTCCCTCTCCGAGGGCACGCTCATGGCGCGGGTCATCGAGGACCCGAGCACGCTGGACCGGCCGGTCGCGACGCTGATGGATGAGCCGTTCCCCGTCGTGGACGCGGACGTCGATCTCCCGCGCCTCGCCCGCTACCTCACGCGCCAGAACCCCGCAGTGCTCGTGCGTCGCGAGGGCCGCATCGTCGGCATCGTCACCCGCTACGACATGGTACGCTACCTCGTCTAGTGGGCCAGGGCATGGGTGAGGTTGAAACCCTGGCCCCGTCGGGCCCGTAGGGCGGGGGACTCTCGCAGTGCAGAACCGTCTCCGTCAGGGGAACACGATCGGAAAGGACATGACACGCCGCATTCTCACGGCCGCGGGCGCGCTCCTGCTCGCGGCCGCGGCGCCTGCGGCGCCGCAGGGTCTCGACCTCGGATTCCGTGGTGTCGGGCTCAGCATCGGCAACACCGAGCGCTGGACCGGTTTGCGGATCAACTGGAGCGACGCGGGCGTGCGTGAGGTCAACGGCATCAACCTCACGCTCTGGAAGCCGGCGCCGGGTGGGAACCCTGGCTTCGTCATGAACGGCCTGGCCCTGGGCGTCGTCGGGCCCGCGGCTGGCGAGCTGAACGGCATGGCAGTCGGGCTCGGCGGCGTGATCGCGGAGAACCGGCTCAACGGCGTCGGCATCGGCGGCCTCGGACTCATCAGCGGCGGGCCGGTCCGGGGACTGTCGCTCGCAGGCCTCGCAGCGATCAGCGAGGGCGGCATGCGCGGCGCACAGATCGCAGGTCTCGCCACCATCGCGCAAGGCGAGCTCGCGGGCCTCAGCGTGGGCGGCCTCGCGCTCATCTCCGAGGAGGGCATGCGCGGGCTGAACATCGGCGGGCTGGCCACGATCGCGGAGGGCCGGATGGCCGGGCTGAACGTCGGCGGGCTCGCAACGGTCGCGGAAGGCGGCATGCGCGGCATCAACCTCGCCGCGCTCGCCACGGTCAGCGAAGGCGATGTCGGGTACCTGAACGGCGGCGGCCTCGCGCTCGTGGCAGGCCGCGACCTCCATGGCCTGTCCTTCGGCGGCCTGGCCGTCGTCGCGGGTGGGTCCATCCTGGGCATCACCGCGGGAGGCGGCGCGGTCGTGGCGAGCAACGGGCCCATCGGCGGCGCGGCGCTCTCGCTCGGCGCCGTCGAGAGCGCGGACGCGATCCGTGGCCTCGCCCTGGGCGGCTACCGCGTTCGGGCGCCGGAGATCCAGGGGCTCTCACTCTCCGTCGCCATGAACCGCGCCACGGACCTCACCGGCGGCGCCGTCGGCATCTACAACGAGGTCCGCGGCACCCAGCGCGGCATCAGCGTCGGCGTCTTCAACAAGGCACAGGTGCTGCGCGGCATCCAGATCGGACTGCTCAACCACGCGGCCAACAACTCGCCGCCGTTCCGCTGGCTGCCGCTCATCAACGCCAGCTTCTGAGCCCGGGGCGCCGGCCGGGCCCCGGCCGATGGGACGCTCCGTGCGCGTCGCGGGGTCCTCTTTCTAGACCCCCGCGAGAGGAGCGACGTCCCATGACCAGCACCGGAACATCCCGTTCGGAGCACCGGGCGGCGCGGCGGATGCGGTCCCGAGCGGACGCGCGCCCGGGCCGGAGCGGAGCACCGCTCGCAGCGCTCGCCCTGGTCGTCCTGGCGGCGTGCTCGGGGGATGCCTTCGCGCCTACGGCCACGACGGGCGAAATCGCTGGTGCCGACGAGGCGCCGAAGATCGATTTCGCGTTCGCTCTCCGGTGGGACGACCTGGCAGACCGGCTCCGGGTGGAGGTCGAGGTCGCGAACCGTGACACGCTCGGGCGTGACGTGATCTCCCCGACCTGCAACCCGACGGTGGACGTCTTCGACCTCGAAGACGGCCGGTTGGTCTGGAGCGAGCGCCGCTGGCAGGCGGAGACGATGTCGTGCCAACCGTTCGGCCCGACCGTCACCGTCACGCCGGGCGTTCGGGGCGGAGTCCACCGCGAGATCCGGGATGAGGATGTGCTGGGGGACTCGCTCCCGGCGGGCACCTACCGGGCCGTGTTCAGGTTCGAGATCGAGCAGCCGGACGACGGCGTGATCGTGAGCGTCGAGGGCATTCGCCTGGGGCTCCCCTGAGCCCGTAACCCGGCCCACGTCTCCCGGCGGCGCGGGCCCCTCCCGTTCCTCCCCCGCCCGCGATCCGACGGTCGAGGTCCCCGTCTGCGGCGCAGGGCTCTCCCTCCGCAGCGCGCGCCGGGGACCGCCGCGCGCGCCGACTCCCCACCCGCTCGGTCCCTTGCCTGTGCGCTTCCGCGTCCGGTAGCTTCACGCGCCGCAACGTGGCGCGTGGCGCCCGGCGTGGCGGGGATGTTGCGTGCCCTCTCGGTGGACGCGTCCAGGGGACGGAGGAGCGGATGAGGCGGACGGCGGACTGTCGCGGGGTCCACAGGCGCCGCGCCGGTCCGGGCCGCGGGGCCGCTCGGGTCCTGGCCGTGGCGGCCGCTCTCGCGGCCTGCGCGTCGGCGGGCGAGCAGGTGCCGGCGGAGCGGCTGCGGATCTCGGCGCAGGATGCGGCGCGGGAGGCGAACACGGTCGCGCGCGCGTGGTCGCCGGACGCCGTCCTGCGGTACATTGAAGGCGAGGGCGTCACACCGGACGGGTACGTGGAGCCGCGCCGCGGCGCATGGCGGCTGGTCTACGAGGCGCCGGGGCGGGCGGAGCAGCTCGTGGTGACCGCCACGCCCACGTCGCTCGATCAGACCACGCGGCCCCCGCAGACGCCCGCAGGGTACGTCCTGGGCGACGCGGCGCTGCCGGCGACCTGGGTGGACTCGCCGGTCGCGGCGGCCGCGGCGCGCACGGCGGATGGCGCGGCCGACCTGCTCGGCCGCCGGGACGCCGCCGTTTCGATGCTGCTGGTCCCGCTCCGGCCGCCGCGGTGGGTGATCCGCGCGGCGGCGGGGACGGAAACCGGCCAATGGCACGTGGATGCGGCGACGGGGGCGGTCCTGCGTTGAGCGTCGCGGCGCCGCGATCATCCCTCACACGGTGGAGCTCGCATGAAGGTGGCGGTCCTGTTCGGGGGGACCAGCGCCGAGCGCGACGTCTCGATCGCGAGCGGCGCGCAGGTCGTCCGCGCGCTGCGCGAGGCCGGCCACGAAGTGATCGCGGTGGACACGGCGCGGGGCGTGCTGACCCCCGCGCAGGAACAGGAGCTGTTGACGGCCGGGGTGGCGCCGGTCCCGCCGGAGCTGGCCCACCTGGACATGCTGCGCTCGGGCGACCCGACGGCGCTGACCGGGGCGCCGGAGTTCCGGGACACGGACGTGGTGTTCCTGGCCCTCCACGGCGGGACGGGCGAGGACGGCACGATCCAAGCGCTGCTGGACCTGGTCGGGGTCCCGTACACGGGCAGCGGCCACCTGGGCAGCGCACTCGCCATGGACAAGGACGTCTCGAAGCGGCTCATGCGGGACGCGGGCGTGCCCACGCCGGACTGGGTGATGGCGCCCGCGGACGCTTCGCTCGTGGGTGAGCGGCTGGGCTGGCCCGTGGTCGTCAAGCCGAACCGGCAGGGCTCGACCGTCGGGCTGACCGTGGTCAAGCGGCCGCAGGACCTGGACGCGGCCGTCGAGCTCGCCTCCCGCTACGACCCCGAGGTCATGATCGAGCAGTTCATCCCGGGCCGGGAGCTGACCGTCGGGATCCTGGGCGATGAGGCGCTCCCCGTGGGGGAGATCATTCCCAAGCACGAGATCTTCGACTACGAGTGCAAGTACCAGGACGGCATGGCGGAGGAGATCTTCCCGGCCGACCTGGGGGAGGACGAGGCGCGGGCCATCCAGCTCCTGGCGCTCAAGACGCACCGTGCACTGAAGCTCACCGGCTACAGCCGGGTGGATTTCCGGATGGACGCGGACGGCACCTTCTGGTGCCTCGAGGCCAACACGCTGCCGGGCATGACGGCGACCAGCCTGCTGCCCAAGGCGGCGCGCGCGGCGGGGATCTCGTTCCCCGAGCTGTGCGAGCGCATCTGCGAGCTGGCGATCGAGGAACACCGTCGGAGACGGAGGGGGTAGAACCCCCGGGGGACGGGGGGACCGGGCCGCCGGGCGGGGGCCCGGGCAGCTCCCTGCACGGAACGGGCTGCACGCATGGCTTTTCGCTCGAACTTCTCGTTCGGATACGCGCTGACTCCCTGGGTCAAGCGACTGCTGATCGCGAACGCTGCGGTGTTCTTCCTGATGTGGCTGGCCCGCAGCGCGACGCTCTTCCAGTTGCTCGCGTTCCAGCCCTCCCGCCTGCTGGTCCAGCCGTGGACGGTCATCACCTACATGTTCGTCCACGGGGACTTCTGGCACCTCTTCTTCAACATGCTCGCGCTGTTCTTCTTCGGCCCGCCGCTCGAGGAGCGCTGGGGCTCGCGCGAGTTCCTGAAATACTATCTGATCTGCGGCCTGGGCGGCGCTGCCCTCTCCTTCGCCTTCGCGTGGAACGCCGCCGTGGTCGGCGCATCCGCCGCGGTGTACGGCGTGATGCTCGCCTTCGCGCTGAACTGGCCCAACGCGCCCATTTACATCTGGGGAATCTTCCCCATCAAGGCGCTGTGGCTGGTCCTCATCCTGGTGGCCCTGTCGCTGATGAGCGCGATGGGCGGCGCCCGTGACGGCGTGGCGCACTTCGCACACCTGGGCGGGTTCGCCGTGGGCTTCCTCTACCTCAAGCTCGACTGGCGCATCTCCCAGGCGCTGGGGCGGTGGCGGAAGAAGCTGGCGAACCGTGGTCGTCACCGCTTCACGGTCATCCCCGGCGCCAGCGGCCATCAGGTCCGCCCGCCCGTCAACCGCACCCGGAGACGCGAGGAGGAGCGTCTGCTCGACGAGGTGGACCGCATCCTCGACAAGATCAGCAAGGCCGGCCTCTCCAGTCTCTCCGCCGAGGAGCGCCGCCTGCTCGACGAGGTGAGCCGGCGGTACCGGCAGAACTGAGGGCGCCCCGACCGGGCGCCCTCCGCGCTTGACACCCCCTGGCGGCCCTTCCTACGTTGCGGATCCCCCGCGAAAAGACCCACATCCGGCTCCTCGGGAGGTTCGCATGACAGCCGCCAAGGAATTCCGTACGGAGCAGATCAGGAACGTAGCGGTCCTGGGCCACGGCGGCTCCGGCAAGACGACGCTGGTGGACGCGCTGTGCTTCGTGACCGGAACCTCGCGCCGCCGTGGCAGCGTCCGTGATGGCACCGCCCTCACGATGTACACCCCCGAGGAGATCGCCCACGGCATTTCGATGCAGGTCACGCCCGCCTTCGCGGAATGGGATGGCGTGAAGATCAACCTGCTGGACACACCCGGTTACTCCGACTTCACGGGGGAGGCGCTGGCCGCCACACGGGTCGCCGATGGGGCCGTCATTGTCCTCGGCGCCGCATCGGGCGTCGAGGTCGGCACGGAGAAGGTCTGGGAGTACTGCTCGGCGCGCGGGATTCCCAGACTTTTTTTCATCTCCATGATGGACAAGGAGCACGCCGACTTCGAGCGGGTCTACCGTGACATCAAGGAGACGCTGACGGACAAGGCCGTGCCGGTCGAGATCCCGATCGGCGAGGGTGAGAGCTTCCGCGGCATCATCAACCTCTTCACGGGGAAGGCGCACATCTACGAGCCGGACGGCACCCGCGGCGAGTACGACGAGGAGGACGTCCCCGCGGACCTCCGGTCCGTGCTCGAGAAGTGGCGTACCGAGCTGCTGGAGACCATTGCGACGACCAACGACGCCCTGCTCGAGCGCTACCTCGAGGGCGGCGCCATTGACGCCGCGGAAGCCAAGGCCACCCTCAAGGCCGCCATGTTGCGCGGCGAGCTGTACCCGGTCTTCTGCGGCGCCGCAGAGAAGGCCTGGGCGACGCGCGCGCTGCTCGCCGGGCTGGTGGACCTGATGCCGAATCCGTCCGAGGCGGTGCGGGAGATCGCGCAGCGGCCGGGGGTGGATGAGGTCGTCGAGCTCGAGGGGAGGGACGACGGGCCGTTCGCTGCGCTGGTCTTCAAGACGCACTTCGAGCCGCACGTCGGCGAGCTCTCGTTCTTCCGCATCTTCAGCGGCACCGTCGAGAGCGGGCAGGAGGTGTACAACGCGACGCGCGAGGCCGTCGAGAAGCTCAACCACCTCTCCGTTGCGCAGGGCAAGGAGCGGCTCGAGGTCCCGCGCCTCCACGCGGGGGACATCGGCGTCGTCGCCAAGCTGAAGAACACGCACACCAACGACACCCTGTGCTCCCCGGAGCGGCCGCTCGTGCTCGCGCCCATCCAGTTCCCGGAGCCGGACATCGCCATTGCGATCCGCGCGGCCGGCCGTTCGGACGAGGACAAGATCGGCGCCGCCCTGCAGAAGCTGCACGAGGAGGACCCGACGTTCCACAGCGGCTACGACGCGGAGGTCCGTCAGACCATCATCCGCGGGCTCGGCGAGCTGCATCTCGACGTGCAGATCGAGCGGCTGAAGAACAAGTACGGCGTCGACGTCACGACGGAGCCGCCGCGCATCCCGTACCGTGAGACGATCCGCAAGCAGGCGGAAGGGCAGGGCAAGTACAAGAAGCAGACGGGCGGCCATGGCCAGTACGGCGACTGCCACATCCGCCTCAAGCCGCTGCCGCGCGGCGCGGGCTACAAGTTCACGGACTCCATCGTCGGCGGCGTGATCCCCGGCAAGTTCATCCCGTCGGTGGACAAAGGGATCCAGGAGGCGGCGAAGAGGGGGGTGCTGGCCGGCTACCCGGTGGTGGACTTCGAGGCCGAGGTCTTCTACGGCTCGTACCACGTGGTGGACTCGAGCGACATCGCGTTCCAGATCGCGGCCAGCATGGCGTTCCAGAAGGTGGCCGCCATGGCCGACCCCGTCTTGCTCGAGCCGATCCTCGAGGTCGAGGTCGTCACGCCCGAGGAGTACATGGGCGACATCATCGGCGACCTGAACCAGCGTCGCGGCAAGATCCTGGGCATGGAGCCGGACGGCCGGAAGACGCGCATCCGTGCGCTGGTCCCGCAGGCCGAGCTGTACAAGTACGCGACGACGCTGCGTTCGCTCACGCAGGGCAGGGCCGTGCACACGCGCAAGTTCCACGGCTACGAAGAAGTCCCCCCCCACATCGCACAGAAGGTGATCGAGGCCGCGAAGAAGGAGAAGGAGGAGGTCCACGCCTGACCCTTCTCCCACGACCCATCTCCGGGCGAGGGCAGGGGCGGGGGCACGGAGCCACCCGCCCCCTGTCTTTGCGTGCAACCCGGTTGTCGCCCAGCGCCGTCGAAACCACGAGGCGTTCCAGGAAGTGCTCGCCCAACGGGGGAGCCACACGGATGCCGGGAACGACTCCAATGCGTGTGCTGACGGCGGCCGCTGCGGCCGTGGCGCTGGCCGGCTGTGGCGCGCCGGCGATTCCGGTGCGCCGCGCTGGGTCCAGCCGCTGGTCTACGACGTCTTCGAGCCCGACGGCCGCTACCTCGGCGCGGTGGAGCTGCCGCGCAACGCGTCGCTTCGCTACCCCCGCGGCGACCACGTGTGGGCGATCACGCGGGACGAGTCCGACGTCCAGGACGGGACGCGCTTCCGCATCCAGACGGGCGAGCCGATCCGGGAAGGTCGAGGGCGTCGCGCCTCCGCGCGCAGCGCGCTCCTCGCTGGTTCCGCGAAGCGTCTGCCGCCGGCACCGCGTCGCACGGAACTTGCCCTGACGTCACCGTGTCGGATCAACGAGGCGAGAGGAGAGGGAAGCGCATGGCGGCGGACATTCAGGGCAAGCGGGTCGCGATCCTGGCCACTGAGGGCGTCGAGCAGGTCGAGCTCACCGAGCCGCGCAAGGCGCTGGAGCAGGCGGGCGCGCACACCGAGCTGATCTCGCTCGAGGCCGGCAAGATCAGGGCATGGAACCACACCGATTGGGGTGACGAGTTCGACGTCGATGTCGCGCTCGACGCCGCGAACCCCGACCATTACGACGCGCTGCTGCTCCCCGGCGGCGTCATGAACCCCGACCGTCTGCGGATGGACGAGAAGGCGGTCGCGTTCGTGCGTGCGTTCTACGAGCAGGGCAAGCCCATCGCCGCGATCTGTCACGGGCCGTGGCTGCTGGCCGAGGCGGACATCGTGCGGGGCCGCAGGATCACGTCGTACCCTTCGCTGAAGACGGACCTCCGCAACGCGGGCGCGGACTGGGTGGATGAGGAAGTCGTCACGGACGAGGGCATCATCACCAGCCGCCGCCCGGACGACATCCCGGCGTTCAGCCGCAAGATGATCGAGGAGATCGGCGAGGGGCGCCACGAGAGGAGGAAGGCGGCGTAGAGGAGGCAGGGCCGCCTCATCGGTCCGCGAACAACTGCGCGACCTGGAGCCGGAACCCCGGCAGCACGTCGCCGCCGTCCAGCTCGTCCGTTTCGCCGAGGAAGCGCGCCTCCGCGCGCGTGTGGTGCGCCGCGACGGCGTGCGTCTCCGGATAGCGCGCCCATACCAGCGGCACGCCGGCACCCAGGAGTCGGACAGCTTGCCGCGCACACCTCGCCCGACCCGTGCCCGTCCACGGAACGGCGCAGGTGGTAGCCGCTCCGCGCCGCGCGCCTCAACGCGGGGTATGAACGATCATGTCGACGATCGCGACACCGATCCCGGGGCCGCTGGAGCCCGCGCGGTTCGTCGAACGCCCCAACCGCTTTCTCATCCGTTGCCGGCTCGAAGCAACGGGCGAGGTGGTCGGGGCGCACCTGGGCGATCCGGGGCGGCTGGAGGCGATCTTCGTCCCGGGCCGCCGGGTCTGGGTGCGGCCGTCCGCCGACCCGGCGCGGCGGACCCGGTGGACCGCGCTCGTGGCGGAGAGCCCGGTAGGCGAAGGGTGGGTCTCGCTGGACTCGACGCTGCCGAACCGCCTCGTCCGGCGCGCCCTCGAAGCCGGAGCACTGCCCGAACTCGACGGCTGGCAGTTGGAGCGCGCCGAGTGGCGGCACGGCTCCTCGCGCTTCGACTTCCTCCTGGCCGGGCCCGGCGGCCGTCGCCTCGCGCTCGAAGTGAAGGGCGTGAACCTGGTCGAGGACGGTGTGGCGATGTTCCCGGACGCGCCGACCGCGCGCGGCGCGCGGCACCTCCGGGAGCTCGCGCAGATCGCCGCGCGGGACGGGTGGGAGGCGGGCGTGCTCTTCATCGTGCACCGCAAGGAGGCCCGCGCCTTCCGGGCAGCGGCCCACATCGACCCGCAGTTCTCCGCGGCGCTGGACGACGCCGCGCGGGCCGGAGTCCGCGTCATGGCCCGGCTGTGCGCCGTCGCGCTGGACCGCGCGACGCTGGGCCCGCCGCTGCCGTGGACGGACGCGCCGTCCGCGGCGGCGCAAGAGCGGCCTGGTCCTCCTCCGCCTGCCCCGTTGAGAAACCACCGCGCGAGCCGGAGCGGGTGACAGAACGGCTCGCCTGGCACCCCGCGGGGCGCCGGCGAGCCGCCGATCCTCGACCTGGACGAAGTGTTCCGGCCGCTGTGAGGCCTCGCTACCAGTTCTTCATCTTCTCCAGCACCGTGTAGCTCGGCCGGATGTCCACGGGTACGCTGCCGAGCCGGTCGAGCGCCGCCTGCATCTCGGGGCGCATGGTGCCGTAGCGCTCGAGCAGCTCACCCGCCCTCGCGTAGTCTCCCTTCGCCTGGAGCGTCAGCAGCTCGGTGGCGAGGGAACGGAAGCCCTCCACGAGCCTGTCCACATCGGCGCTGAAGCGGCCGGTCTCCGGGTCGTAACGGATGATGCCCTTCTCCCACAGCCAGTTGAACTGCATCAGGTTCGCCCGGCCGTGCGCTTCGTTCGCGCCGAAGCGCGTGGCGCGGAAGATGTCCGCGAGGTGGCTGATGTAGGCGCGGCGGACGAAGTCGGCGTCGTAGACGCCGTCGCCCTGGAGCACCGTCAGATTGTGCAGCCCCGTGACGTCCGCCTTCGCCTCCTCGATCGCGGAGTAGTGCTCCTTGAGCGCCTGGTTGACCGTGATGCGCGCGCCCGACTCCGTGGTGATGAAGCCCGGCCCGAGGCCGTGCGCGAGCTCGTGCATCAGCACATTGATGAACCACGGATGGAACTCCAGCTCCGCGGCGAGGGCGGGATCGAGCACCTCCTGCGCGATCGGCGTGAGGATGCGCTCGAACTTGGCGCGCGCGACGTTGCGTAGCATCACCTTCTTCGAGCCCTTCGCCTCGCGGACGCGCTCGTCGTTCGGCAGGTTGAACGCGATGGTCTGCACGCCGGCGCGCGTGTCGCCCGCGGTGTAGACGACGTCCACGACGCGGATCGGGCTCTCGAAGCCACGGTCGAGGTTCTTGTAGCGGTCCTCGATCGGCAGCCGCGCCTCGAGGCTCCGCATGCTGTCCTTGAGCCGCTCGAGCTCGGCGCTCGCCGCCGCATCCGCGACGGTCACGAAGCTCTCGAACGCGGCCTTGTAGCCCATGAGCTGGTCCTCGTAGACCTCGTAGGGGCCGATCGTGGGCTCGATGCGGCTGCCCGTGATGTCCATCCACGCCATGTCGCTCTCGAAGTAATCGTTCGAGAGGAACGCGGCGGCGCGGGTGCGCAGGTAGCGGGAGAGCGACTCGTTCTCGGAGAGGTCCGCGGCCTCGCGCAGCAGCGCGGCGGCGCGCTCCAGCTCCGCGCGGTACTCGACGCTGTACGGCACCGCGACCAGCACGCCCTTCTGCCGCTTGATCACCGTGAAGTAGCCGGTGAAGGCCTGGCGGTCCTCCGGGTGGTCGGCGAGCCACTGCTCGAACTGTCCGCGCGTGAGGTCGGGCGGGTAGTAGCCGGCGCCTGCGGGCTTGGGGCCGACGTCCAGGAACGGCTCGTCGTGCTCGAGCCGGTCCCACGGGCCGACCATGATGTCGAACAGCGCGAGCGCGGCCTCCTTGCCCTTGCCCCTCTGCGACTCGAGCCGGGCGCGCCACTCGGGGTTCTGCGGCGAGACCTGCTTCATGAAGATCTCGTGCATGATGTCCGAGGCCTGCACGAGCCGGATGAGCACCTGCTTCTCCCAGGGCTCGAGCGCGGAATCGTCGAAGTCGATGGTGGCCGGGGCGAAGCGGGCGACGCGCGCCTCGATCGCCTCCGGCGTCATTCCGGGTGCGAGCATGGCGATGGGCGCCTCCTCGTCCGCAGGGCCGGCGGAGCAGGCGGCGAGCAGAGCGCCGAACGCTGCGGCGGCCACGGCGAATCTGGTCATGGCGACTCCCGTGGGTTGGTTGGGAACTCACGGATCGTGTGTTGTCCGTGAAGGATAGCCGATCGTGGGCGAGGATGCCAGCGGTTCTCGGCCCTTCCGCTCTGGTCCGCCTCCCCTCGGCGCCGCCCGGGCGGGGGCGGGAGTGGTCGTTGCTCCCCCGCCACGACCTGCGGGAGAGGGCCCCTTCCAGCCCTGCTCCGCCGCCCGGCCCAGGCGCCCTGTCACCCGTCGGCTCCGCCCGGGCGAGGGGAGGGAGAGGGTACGCCAGAGCCGATCGAACGCAGGCGCGAGATCGTCGGCTGCACCCGTCCGAAGGCGATGGAGTGGGCGCGTCGACGGAGGTCCCTGGCGCCCGCGAATCCGTGCCGTGCATCGCCGCTGCGTGGAGCAGGCGAACGGTGAGTGGCGGAGACCGCACGTCTACGCCGGCGTCGCGACGATGAGGTGCAGGATGCCGAAGAAGGTGCGGCGCGCGTGACGCACGGCGAGGCCTGCGTCGCGAACGAGCTCGAGCGGCTCGCGGTTCCAGCGGCAGCCGAGGACCCGGGCGTGGGCATCGGCGCGGCGGTCCTGGAAGCGCGCGATCCACGGCGAGCGGCTGCGGCCGTGCTCCAGCAGGAGGATCTGCCCATCGGGTTTGCAGACGCGCCGCATCTCGCTGAGCGCCCGGACAGGATCGGGGAAGGTGCACGTGCTGAGCGAGGAGGCCACCGTGTCGAAGGAGGCGTCGGGGAAGGGCAGCGCCTCGGCGTCGGCCTCCAGGAGCGCCACCTCCATGCCGAGCTCCTCAGCCCGTCGGCGCGCCACCCGGAGCATCGCCGGGCTGAGGTCGACGCCGATGATCTCTTCGACCTCGGGCGGATAGCACGGCAGGTTCTTTCCGGTCCCGATGGCCACCTCGAGCACGCGGCCACGGGCGCGGCCGAAGGCCTCGCGGCGCAGCGCCCGCACGCCGAGCCACTCGGCGATGGCCTCCAGCCGGTCGTAGACGCCGGCGACGGCGTCGTACTTCGCGCGGATCTCCCGCCTGCTGAGCATACCCGGAGATACTCGTACCGCGAAGCGGGGGTCCCGTGCCCGTGACCTGTGGTGGCGTACCGCGCCCGAGGCGCGGGCTGCGGGGGCGCGGTGCGCGTTCCCGCCCAGGCGGCGGGAGTTGGGGGAGGGCCGCCCGGGTGGTGAGGCGGGGGCGAGGGGCCGCCCTCGCCCGGGCGGATGAGCGGGGGTGAAGGTGCCGCTCGCCCCGGCCAGCCGCGGTTCCAAGCCTTCGTCCTCGCCCGGGGTCGCGGCGGGTCCAGGGCCAGGGGACTGGCGCGCCCCTGATGTTCGGCTTATCTTCGGTATCCGGCGGTGTCAAGGGAGATGCCGCCAGGAGGAGGGGCAGAGGAGGTATGGCCGTTCCGCTGCAGGAGCTGCGCAGGCTGCTGGAGGGCCGGTTCCCGGACGCGGTGCCGGTCACGTACCGGACGGCGGGGGCGGTCGCGACGGGGCTGGGCGAGCTGGACCGGGTGCTGCCGGGCGGCGGGCTGCCGCGGGGCCGGTTGGCGGCGTGGGTGCCGGGCGGTGGCGCGACCGCGGTGCTCCAGGCGGCGTGCCTGGAGGCGGTGCGGCGGGGGGAGCGTGCGGCGTGGGTGGATGGGGCCGGGATGGTGGCGGGGGAGTTCTGGCGGGTGGGGCCGCTGCTGGTGCGGCCGGCGGTGGGTGAGGGGCGAGGGCGTGCGGCGCTGGCGGCTGCGGAGGAGCTGCTGCGTTCGGGTGGCTTCGCGCTGGTGGTGGTGTCGGGGGTGGAGGCGGTGGGGACGGAGGCGGTGCGGCTGGCGCGTGCGGCGCGGGAGGGGGGCAGTGCGCTGGTGATGCTGACGGCGGGGGTGCCGGTGGCGGCGCTGCGGGTGCGGTCCCGCATCG
Source organism: bacterium (assembly GCA_003242735.1). Taxonomy (NCBI): domain Bacteria; species bacterium. The sequence continues at coordinate 31,519 of QGVH01000022.1, forward strand.
CGCCGGACGGGTATCGGTGGCGGCGCGGGCCGTTCGGCGAGCCGGCGGAAGTGGAAGCGGTGGAGGTGCAGGTGCAGGCGACGGCGATGGGGTGGAGCGCGCGGGCGGAACTGGTGCTGCCGGTGGCACGACATGACCTACGTCTGTCTCTGGATCCCGGCCTTGCGGATCGACGCGGAGCCGCGGTGGAGCGGATCGGGTGAGGATGCCCCGGCCCGGGGTGGGGAGGTGCCCCTGCCGCGACCCGGTGAAGGGCCGGGGGCGGAGGCGCTGGGCGCCGCGCTGCTCGAGCTGGCGCCGCGGGTGGTGGTGGAGGAGCGGCGCGGCGTGGTGTGGGCGGATGGGCGGGGGCTGCCCGCCTCCCGGCTCGCGGCCGCGCTGCTGGATCGGCTGGACGAGCTGGGGCTGGGTGAAGGGGCGGGCGCGGGCGTCGCCCTGACGCCCGCCGCCGCAGAAGCCGCCGCACGCGTCGCGGCGCGGGAACGTGCACGTGAACGGGAGCGGAGACGAGACCGAGAACGAGACCGGCATCGAGACCGCGACCGGGGTCACCCCCCTCTGGACGGTGGGGTGGAGGTGGAAGAGCTGCCCCCGCCCGGGCCCGGGGTGAGTGGGGTCGTGGTGGTGGAACAGGGAAGAGGCCGCGAGTTCCTGGCCCCGCTGCCGCTCGCCGTCCTCGACCCCGACCCGCGACTGGCCGCGCTGCTGGAGGGCGTGGGCATCGAGCGGTGCGGCGAGCTGGCGGCGCTGGACCGGGAGGCGGTGGAGGTGCGCTTCGGCCCCGAGGGTGTGGCGCTGTGGCGGCGGGCGCGGGCCGACGATGCCCGGCCGCTGTTCGGGCGCGTGCCGTCGGAGCGGCTGAGGGCGTCCCTGGACTTCGTGGACTACGTGCTCACGGACCCGTCGCGTCTGGTCTTCACGGCCAACGCGTTGGTGAGCGGGCTGTGCCAGGAGCTGCGCGCGCGCGGCGAGCACGCGCGCAGTATGACCCTCGCGCTCCCACTGGCCAACGGCCAGACGTGGCGGTGCGTGCTCCGGCCGGCGCGCCCTACGGCCAGCCGCGCGACGTGGCTGCGCCTGATCCGCACGGAGCTGGAACGGCTCACTGTGCCGGACGCGGTGACCGGCGTCGCCCTCGAGGTGGGGGCGACGGAGCCCGCGGCCGTGCGCCAGGGCGACCTCTTCGACCGCGGCTTCGCCACCGCCGAGGCAGTCGAGCAGGCGGTGGCCCGGCTGATCGAGTCACAGGGCGACGTCGTCGTGCGGCCCGTGAGCGACGCGCACCCGCTCGCCGAGCGCCGCACGCGCTGGGTCGCGGTGGATCCGACAGACGCGGCCGCGCCGCCGGCGCCGGACACGGCGCGAGCGGCCGGCGCCGCCCGGGGCGCTGCGGGGGCGATGTCGGCCGGATCCCTGGAACGGTCTCCCGGCGGGAGGGCCGGACGGGCCGCCCAGGAGCAGGGTCGCGCGCACGAGCGGCAGCGCGGGAAGGCCGGGCCGGTTCCGCCCGTTGCCTGGGCCGGCGACCCGGCTGCCCCGCACCTGACGCTCCAGCTCCTGGCCGAGCCCCGCCGCATCCACGTGGAAACGGTCCCGCGACGCGACCATCACGTCCCGGTCCGCTACCGGGACAGCCGCGGCGTGCAGGAGCTGGTGACGGCGGCCGGGCCCGACCGCGTCTCGGGGGAGCAGTGGGGCGACGCGTACGCGCGCGAGTACTTCCGATGCGTGACCGCGGACGGTGTGCTCGTATGGTTGTTCCGCGACGCCCGCACCGGCGAGTGGTACCTCCAGGGCTGGTGGGACTGAGCCGGGGGCGCGCCCGGCGGTGTGAGGCCCGGCCCCGCCCCCGTCCCTCAGAGCCCCCTCACTCCACCGCGTAGTTCGCCGCAATGCGGGCCAGGCGCTCCTGGATCTCGCTCTCGGGCAGCCACCGCCCGCGCACCATCACACCCGCGCGCCGCGCCACGTTGGCCACGTCCTCGAGCGGGTTCGCCTCGAGCAGGATCAGGTCCGCGCGCCTGCCCGGCGACACCGTCCCGAACTCGTCCGGCGTGCCGAGGTAGACCGCGACGTTCCGCGTCCCCGACTCCAGCACCTGGTACGGCGTGAGCCCGGCCTCCACCATCGCGCGCATCTCACGGTGGATCGAGAAGCCCGGCACGCTGAAGATCTGCGGCGCGTCCGAGCCGAGCAGGATGCCGACGCCGGCGTCCGCGAGCGCCTTGAGCATCCGCTTGCGGAACTCGATGTGTGCACGCGCCCCCTCGCGGTCCACGCGCTCCTGCAGGGTGCGCACCCAGTTCGCCCACTGCTGTACCGCCTCGTGCGGCACGTACTTGACCTCCGGCCGCTCGAGGAGCACCTCCGCCGGCTCGCTCGCGCCCATGAGCACCTCCCACAGCGGCAGGGTCGGGATCACCCAGGCACCCGCCCGCCGCGTGGCCTCGGCAAGGGCGGGGATCTTCGACTCGTCGAGGTACAGCGCGAGCTTCAGGGCGCGCTCCAGCGGCGGCGCGTCGCGCAGCGGCGAGTCGTCTCGCTCGGCGGCGAGGATGTAGTTGTCGAGATGGTCGATGGTGATCTGGCCGGCCTCCAGCGCGCCGTGCAGGCCGACGGCGTCGGGCACGTGGCCGCCGTACGGGATGTCCACCTCGCGGGCCGTCTCGACGATCGCCTGGTACACTTCAGGGCTCAGCCCCTCGTGGATCTTGAGCAGGTCGTAGCCGGCCTCCTTGTACTCGCGCACGAGCCGGCGCGCGTCCTCGACGGTCTGGACGTCCTGCCCGCTCATGGCGGGGCTGCCCAGCACGAGCGTCGGGCCGATCGTCAACCCCTGCATCACGCTGTCGCGGATGCCGAACTGGCGTGGATCGCCCTGCATGCCCCGCACGATGGTCACGCCGTTCGCCACGAACAGGAACAGAACGTTGTCGATGAACTCGCGCGGCGCGTTCCCGCCGGGGAGGTGGCCGTGCATCTCGGCGAGCCCGGGCATCAGGTACTTGCCCGCCGCGTCCACGCGGAGCGCGCCGGTCGGCACCTGCACCTCCGCCGCGGGGCCGACCTCGACGATCCGGCCGTCCCGGACCAGCACGGTCTGGTTCTCGATCACGCGTTCGCGATCCATTGGCACGACGTTCACGCCGATGAACGCAACCGTGCCCGGCTGCCGGGCCGGCTCGGTGCCGGGGGCGGGCGGCGCGGCGGCGCGGGCCGGGTGGGGCTGGCGCCACGTCGGCGCCGCGGCAACGAGCAGCGCCAGTGCGGCCACGGCCGTGCGGAAGAGCGGGTGGCCGCGCGTGTCGGACCTCCTCCGCACCGGCAGATGGAGGATGCGGGTGGACATGGCGGCGACTCCTGCGAAGGTTCGTTCAACGGGAACGGCGGAGAACGATAGGCCGCCACGAGCCGCGGCGCCATGGTCCCCCACCGCGCCGCTTGGGCGCCCGGCTCCGTCGCCGACGTCCGGCGCCGTCGCCGACCCGCGGGCCGGCTCGCTCACGCCCCAGGCCTGGCCAGAAACCCGTCGGGCAACCTAGATTCGCCCGCGTTTCCCAGCCCGTCCGCTCCGCCGCGAGAGCCGGGAGACGGCGGGCTCGCCCCGCCCGGGCCAGGTGTCCGGGCTCGGATCCCCCCAGCCGTGAGGTCGTGAGCGAGATGGAAGTTCGGACAGTAGACGTTGGAGCGGGCCCCCAGGCCCCCGCCGGCGAGGCGCCGGCCCCGCGGATCTCCACCAGGGCGGCCGGCGTCGCTGGCTCCCAGATCCTGCGCGTCGCCGCCGAGATCCGCGAGCTCCTATCCCGGGGCGTCCCGGTCTGCAACCTCACCGTCGGCGACTTCAAGCCCACGGAGTTCCCGATCCCCGCGTCGCTGCGGGACCGCATCGAGGCCGCGCTCCGGCAGGGCGAGACCAACTACCCGCCCACCGGCGGCCTCCCCGTGCTGCGGGAGAGCGTCTGCGTGCTGTACCGCGAGTGGCTCGGCCGGGAGTGCACGCCCGACTCCGTCATCATCACCGCCGGCGTCCGGCCGGGGATCTACGCCGCCTACCACGTGCTCCTCGACCCGGGCGACCGCGCCGTCTTCTCCGTGCCGTCCTGGAACAACACCTACTACGCCGCGCTGGCCGGCGCCGAGGCCGTGCCCCTCGTCTGCGGTCCGGAGAGCGGCTTCCTGCCCACACCCGAGCAGCTCGAGCCCGTGCTCCGCGGAGCGCGGCTCCTCGTGCTCAACTCGCCCCTCAACCCCGCGGGTACCGTGATGGCCGAGGACACGCTGCGGGCCATCTGCGAACTCGTCCTCCAGGAGAACCGGCGCCGCGGCGCGCACGAGCGGCCGCTCTACCTGCTCTTCGACCAGGTCTACTGGATGCTGACGTTCGGCACGGCACAACACCACGACCCGGTGGCGCTGTGCCCCGACATCGCGCCCTACACCGTCGTCGTGGACGGCATCTCCAAGGCCTTCGCCGCCACCGGCCTGCGCGTCGGCTGGGCCGTCGGCCCGGCGGACATCATGCGCTGCATGGCCGACCTCACCGCCCACGCGGGCGCCTGGGCGCCCCGTCCCGAGCAGGTCGCGGTGGCCGGCATGCTCCGGGCCCGGGACGAGATCGCCGAGTACCACGCCACCATGAAGCGCGCGGTGCAACAGCGGCTCGACGCGCTGTACCGCGGCCTCGCCGGGCTGCGGGACAAGGGGGCCCCCATCGAGGTGTTCGAACCCGCCGGCGCCATCTACCTCAGCGTCCGCTTCGGCCTCAACGGCCGCACCACGCCGGAGGGAACCACCCTCCAAACCAACGAGGACATCCGCTCCTACCTCCTCCGCCAGGCGGGCCTCGGCGCCGTGCCGTTCCAGGCCTTCGGCGTGCCGAGCGACGACGGCTGGTTCCGCCTCTCCGTCGGCGCCGTCTCCATGGCGGAGATCGAAGCGCTGCTGCCGCGGCTCGAGGCGGCGATCGCCGCCGTGAGCTGAAAGGGCGCACCCACCACCCCTTCCTCTGGAGGCCGACATGCCGAAGGGCCGCATACGGCGATGGTACACGGCGCTCGCGCTTGCCCTGGCCGGGTGCGCGGGCGCCCCGACCCCGGACGCCCCGTTCGAGGAAACGCTGGCCGCGCACATCCAGGCCATCCAGAACCGCGACCTCGCCGCACTCGAGGCGACGATCACCGCGGATGACGAGCTCGTCCTCATCTTCCCCGGCGGCCAGCGCACGACGACCCGCGAGGAGTACCTGGCGTTCCACCGCGAGTGGTTCGCCAGCGACACCTGGACGATGAGCTTCGAGCGCGTGGGCGTCATCGAGGGGCGCGACTTCGCCGTCGCAATGGTCCGTACCCTGTACGAAGACGTGCAGGACGGCGTGCCCGTGCAGAGCCGGAGCTGGCTGACCCTGACCTTCCGCAACGAAAACGGCCGCTGGGCGCTCTTCCACGACCAGAACACGCGGATCCCGTAGCGGGAGGCAGTGGACCGGCCTCCCCGCCCGGTGCCCGGAGGTCGCGGTGGGGTGCGCGTCGCGGCGCCGGGCGCCGGGGCGGCCGGACACGGCGCGCGTCACCCGCCGGGGAAAGGAGTGCAGGGAGCCGCTGACCTCGGTGGGCGGCGCGTCCGTACTCGCCCGGGCCGGCGTCGGTGCGGCCCTCGAGCCCCCCTTGACAACCAGTCGCGCCGCCCTTCAAACTTGCCTCTCCGTTGAGAATGAGTTTCAACGTCAAGCGTCACGGAGCAGGCCGATGCAGCTCGGTTCTCGATACACGACCCGGCGCGGGACCGCGCGTCCCGCTCGCCTCGCACCCGCCCTCGCCCTCGCCCTCGCCCTCGCGGCCTGCGGCGACGACGATGGCACCAGCCCCCGCCGAGAGACGCCCGACGGGCTGGCCGAGATCCGGATCGACGCTTCCCAGGGCTGGGCGTACATCGCCCTCGGCGACGAGGCGCGGAAGGTGACGGTGACGGACCCGGCGACCTCGACCGAGTGGGACATGGCGTTCTACGCGACCTCGGTCATGCTGAACGGTGGGGACGCCGGGCCGGGCGGCGTGGTGGCGTACTGCGTCTGTGCGAACGCGAACCTGACAGACGCGCAGGTCGGCGCGCTGAAGCCGGAGGACGGGCTGGCCGCCTTCGAGGCGGTGACGGCGGAGGACATCCCGTCGGACCCGGACGCGTGGGAGACGGACGCGCTCGTGCCGGCGTTGCAGGGGTGGTATCGGTACGACTTCTCGACCCACACGGTGAGCCCGAACCCGGACCGTGTCTGGAAGCTTCGCGCGGCGGACGGCCAGGCGTATGCCAAGCTGCACGTGATCGGGATCGAGGGCGCGACGCAGGCCGTCATGGGGCGGGTCACCATCGAGTACGCGGTGCAGCCCACGAAGGGTGCGACGATGGGCGAAGCGAAGACCGCGACGGTCGAGGTCTCGCCCGGCGCGCGCGTGTACTTCAGCCTCACGCGGGGCGCGGTGTCTGATGCGTCGGATTGGGACCTGCTGTTCGAGGGGTGGACGATCCGGCTGAACGGCGGTGCGAGCGGCAGCGGCGCCGCGGGCGCGGTGGTGGTGGACGAGCCGTTCGACGGGATCACGGATGCATCGGACATGGGGACGCTGTACCAGGCCGACCGCTACGGCGGCGCGTTCGCGGCGCATCCCTGGTACCGCTACAACATCACGGGGAGCGACCACCAGATCTGGCCGACGTACGACGTCTACCTGGTGAAGCGCGGCTCCGAGGTCTATAAGGTCCAGCTCGTCTCGTACTACGAGCCGACGACGGGCGCGTCCCGCCACATCACCATGCGTTACGCGCGGCTCACGGACTGAGGAGGCGACGATGAGCGAGAGCGGGCGTGGCGTGCGGAGCGGGGTGCGCGGCCCGCGCCACGCGCGCCGCGTGGGGGCGCGGCCGATCCGGGCCGTATGGGCGTGCGCGGCGATCGCCGCGGCGCTGCTGCTCCACGCGCCGCTCGCGGCGCAGCCGGGCGGCGTGGTGCGGGGCCGGGTGGTGGAGGCCGGCAGCGGCGCTGCGGTGGCGTCGGCGGTGGTGAGCGTGGCGGATGCGTCCGAGCGCTCCGTGCTGACCGACGCAGACGGCGTGTTCCGGCTCGAGGGCCTGGCGCCGGGCACGCACCGCTTGCGCGTCACGCACATGGGCTACGCGGAGCGCGAAGTGGAAGTCGAGGTGACGCGCGCTGGCGAGGTGGTGGTGAACGTCGCCCTCACGCCGCGCGCGTTGCCGCTGGATGCGCTGGTGGTCACGGCAGGGCGGCGCCTCCAGGCGCTGAAGGACGTTCCGGTGCCGACGGAGGTGGTGAGCGCGGAGGAGATCCGGCGCAGCGGCGCATCGGACGTGGCCGCGGTGCTCGTCGAACGGACCGGCATCCAGCCGCAGGGCGGACACCCTTCCGGCTCGGGGCTCATGCTCCAGGGGTTGGGCTCCGAGCGTGTGCTGGTGTTGATCGACGGGCAGCCGTTCATCGGGCGGCTGTCCGGACAGATCGACCTCTCCCGCATCCCCGCGGCGGCCGTGGAGCGAATCGAGGTCGTGAAGGGGCCGCAGTCCACGCTGTACGGCTCGGAGGCGATGGGCGGCGTGGTGAACGTGATCACGCGGCCGGCCGGCGAGCGCGGCGAGCGTGCGTGGCGGGGCGAGGTCGTGATGGGCAGCGCGGACCGGCTGGATTTCGGCCTCGGCGCGCGCGGCGCCCTCGGCCGGCTCGGCTACGTTGCGGAGTTCGGTCGCCGCGAGATCGCGGTCACGCCGGGAATGGCGGACACCTCGGGCGCGCGTGCCGATCGCTGGGATGGCCTTGTGACGCTCCGCTGGTCCGGCGAGCGCAGCCACGTTGAGGCGAGTGCACTCGTGCTCGACGAGCGGCAGCGCTGGCGGACCGGCCAGCTCTACGACTTCGCGGACAACCGGCAGTGGTCGCTGCGTCTCGGCGGCAGCCATCGGGCCGGCGGGCACCGCTTCGTGCCGGTCCTTTATGTCACGGAGTTCCGGAACCTCGCGCGGCGCTCCACGATGCCCGAGCCCGTCGCCGGCACGGGCGAGGAAGAGGTGCAGCGCGAGATCGAGGCGGAGCTCGCCTACACGCTCCACGCGGGCCAACACGTGCTGGACGCGGGCGTGGAGGCGAAGCGCCGCTCCATCCGCTCGGTCCGCGTCGTCGGCGAGTCGCGGGCGCTGCACACGGTGGAGCCGTTCATCCAGGCGACGCTCGCCGCGGGGCCGTTCAGCGTGGTGCCCGGCGCGCGCTTCTCGTGGAGCGAGGAGTGGGGCACGCACTGGACGCCGCGTCTCGCCGCGCTGTGGCGTGCGACGCCGTCCCTCGCCGTGCGCGCGTCGCTCGGCACCGGCTACCGCGCGCCGGACTTCAAAGAGCTCTACATGCAGTTCCTCAACATCTCGCCGGGCATCGCGTACGCGGTGCGTGGCAACCCGGCCCTGCGGCCGGAGACGTCCACCAACGTGACCGGCAGCGTGGAATGGACGGGCGCCCAGGTCTACCTGCGCGCGCACGCGTTCCACAACCGGTTCGAGGACTTCATCGAGACCCGGGCGGTGGGCGACTCCGCAGGGGTGACGCTCTTCACGTACGGCAACGTCGACAACGGGCGCACCCGCGGCATCGAGCTCGAGGCGGGCGCGACGTGGCACGGGCTGCGGGGCGAGGCGGGCTACGCGTGGCTGGACGCGGAGCGCACCACGACCGGCGAGCAGCTGCTCGGCCGGCCCGCGCACTCGGCTCGGGTCTCGCTCACGTATCCGCTGCCGTTTGGCCTGCGCGCGAGCGCGTCGGGCGTCTACACGGGCCGCACGCCGATCCAGCGGACCGAGAGCGGCGAGGTGCTGCACCGCGACGGCTTCCTGCGCATCGACCTGCGGGTCGCGCAGGCGCTGCCCCGCGGCTTCGAGATCGCCGCGGGCGTGGACAACGTGCTGGACGAGCGGCCCGAGCACTGGCCCGGCTTCGCCGAGCGGCAGTTCCACGTCAGCATCGGCTGGCGGAGTGACGGCTCGCGTTGAAGCGGGCCAGGGCGGGGACGTGGGGCGTGTCGGATCCGGCCCTGGCAGGCGTGGTCGCGAACGGACTCGGAGTGACCGAGAAGGCAACGGCGCACGTACACGGTAGGGAAAGGGCATAGCATGAGGCGTGGATCCCGGAGGGCGGCCGTCATCGCCGCTCTGTTGACCGTTACACCCGCATCGGTCGTGGCCCAGCGGCCGGCTTCCCCGGCGGCCGCGTCGAACGGCGGCGCGCACGGCGATGGTCGTGTGGGAACGATCGTGGTCGCGCACGGCGCGGGTCCCGATTGGAACGCGCAGGTCGAGGCCGTCATCGAGCAGGCGCGGACCGGCGGCCCGATCGAGGTGAGCTACCTGATGGGGCCGGGCGCGCGGACGCACCGGTTCCAGGACGCGGCGAAGCGCCTGGTGGAGGCGGGAGTGCGCGAGATCGTCGTCGTGCCTCTGCTCGTCTCGAGCCACAGCGAGCACTACGAGCAGATCCGCTGGCTGGTGGGCGAGACGGACACGCTCGACGAGGTGATGATGCATCACCTGCACATGGCGGGGATCGAGCGGCCCGACGTCCCGGTGCCGATGCGCGTGACGCCGGCGCTGGACGGTGCGGAAGAGGTCGCAGGCATCGTCGCCGAACGCGCCCTCGCCCTCGCCGAGGAGCCCGCGGCGCAGGCGCTCTTCCTCATCGGGCACGGCCCCAACTCGGCGGAGGACTACGCCTCGTGGATGGAGGACCTCCGCCCGCTGGCGGAGCGGGTCCAGCAGATGACCGGCTTCCGCGACGTGAAGGTCGGGCTCGTACAGGACGACGCGGCGGGCCACGTGCGCGCGGAGGCGGTGCGGCGAATCCGTGAGATCATCACGCTCCAGCACCAGGTCACCGGGCGACCGGTGGTCGTGGTGCCGGTGCTGATCGGCACGGGCCAGATCAGTCTGGAGAAGTTCCCGGCGGATCTCGCAGGGCTGCCCATCGCCTACGATGGCAAGGGGTTGCTGCCGCATCCCGCGCTGGCACGGTGGATCGAGGCGCGGGTGGCGGCGGCGGGGACGGTGGGTCTGCACTGGTAAGGGAGCGCCAGCCAGACCAGTAGGAAGCGCCGGTGGGGGCGGGGGTAGGAGGGCGAGGCTCGGCGAGGGGCCTTGGCCGTTGCCCTTTCCTGACCGTGTCGGGGTGTGTGCATGGTGGGGACTGGTCTTGCCCGCCCACTGCCCCATTTCCCATGACGCCGGGCGGAGCATCGAGACGGGGCGCGGTGAGAGCCGCGCCCTTGGTTTTTTCGGATCCCTACGGTGCGGTCGGCCTAGGGGGCGAGGAGGGAATCGGGATCGCTCCTGCCTCTCCTATATTCGGGTTGTCTTCGGGTCCCGGGCACCCCATATTGCCGGGGCCATGCGGTACGTCGAGTTGCGGGCGCACACCGCTTTCTCGTTCGGGGATGGGGCGACGACGCCGGAAGCGCTGGTCCGGCGGGCGGCGGAGTACGGTTATCCGGCGCTGGGGCTGACGGACCACGCGGACCTGGGCGGCGTCATCCGCTTCGCGCTGGAGTGCGAGCGGTCGGGGGTCCGGCCGGTGGTGGGTGCGGAGCTGGTGGTGGACGGCCACCCGCTGGCGGTGCTCGCCATGGACGAGCGCGGCTACCGCAACCTGGCGGCGCTGGTGACGCGCTCGCGGGTCGGCGCGCTGCGGGTGGAGGAGGTCGAGGGCGTGGAGGCGATCCGGCCGCGGGGCCGGCCGTCGCTCTCGTTCGCGGAGCTGGAGGCGCGGAGCGAGGGGCTGTTCGTGCTGACGGGCCCTGCGTCGGGCGAGATCGCGTCGCTGGTGCGGGCGGGGCGGCCGGAAGAGGCTGCGTACGTGCTGGACCGGTGGCGGAGCGTGTTCCCGGGCCGGCTCGCGGTCGAGGTGCAGCTCCACCACGTGTCGGGCGCGGAGGCGGCGCTGGCGGCTGCGCTGATCGAGCTGGCGGCGCGCGCGCGCGTGCCGTGGGTGGTGACCAACGACCCGCGCTACCTGGACGCGGACGGCCGGCTGGTGCACGACCTCCTCACCGCGTTGCGCGCGGGGTTGGACGTGAACACGGCTGCGTCGTGGGGCGTGCTGCACCCGAACGGCGAGTGGCGGCTCAAGACGCCGGAGGAGATGGCGCGGCTGTGGAAGGGCAGGGAGGCGGGGCTCGAGGAGAGCGTCCGCATCGCGGAGCAGTGTCGCTTCGACCTGCGCTGGCTGCGGCCGCCGCTGCCGCGGTTCCCCGTCCCCCCGGGCCACGACGATGATTCCTACCTCCGCGAGCTGGTGTACGCCGGCGCGGCGGAGCGCTGGGGCACGATCGACGAGCGGCAGCGCGCCCAGCTCGAGCACGAGCTGGGCGTGATCCGGCGACTCGGCTTCGCGGGCTTCTTCCTCGTCATGTGGGACGCGGTGCGGTTCGCGCGCTCTCGCGGGATCCTCTGCCAGGGGCGGGGCAGCGCGGCGAACTCGGCGGTCGCCTACTGCCTGGGCATCACGGCGGTGGATCCGGTGCGGCACGGGCTGTTGTTCGAGCGCTTCCTCAGCGAGGTGCGCACGGACGGCAAGACGGAGGCGCCGGACATCGACGTGGACTTCGAGATGCACCGCCGTGAGGAAGTGCTGAACTACATGTACGAGCGCTACCGCCGGCAGCACGCGGCGATCGCGTGCACGGTCCTGACGTACCACGCCCCCAGCGCGGCGCAGGACGCGATGCGCGCGCTCGGCTACCCGGCGGAGCTGGCGCTCCGCGTCTCGAAGCGGCTGCACCGCTGGCACCCGGGCGAGGGTGCGGATGCGCTGGAGAAGGAGGTGGCGGCGCAGGTCGGGATCGACGTCGTCAACGACCCGCGGGGCCGTGCGCTGGTGGCGGCGATGCGCGCGTTCGAGGACCTGCCCCGCCTGCGCGCCACGCACCCCGGCGGCTTCGTGCTCTCCTCCCAGCCGCTGAGCGAGTACCTGCCCATCGAGCACACGACGATGGGCCGGACCATCATCCAGTTCGACAAGGACGACCTGGACGCGGCGGGCGTCCCCAAGTTCGACTTCCTGGGGCTGGGCGGCCTCTCGGCCGTGCACATCGCGTTCGACGCGATCGAGCGGCGCACGGGCCGGAAGCTCGAGCTGTACTCGCTGCCCGTGGACGACGCGAAGACGTACGAGATGATCGCGCGCGGCGACACGGTCGGCACGTTCCAGCTCGAGAGCCGCGCGCAGATCGGCTCGCTCGTCCAGACCAAGCCGGACCGGCTGTACGACATCGTGGTGCAGGTCGCGCTGATCCGTCCGGGTCCGATCCAGGCGCGGTTCGTCCATCCGTACACGCGGCGGCGCCGCGGCCTCGAGCCCGTGCGCTACACGCACCCTTTGCTGGAGCCGATCCTGAAGCGCACGTACGGCATCCCGATCTTCCAGGAACAGGCGATGGCGATCGCGATGACGCTGGGCGGCTTCAGCGCGGCGGAGGCGGACGAGCTGCGGCGCGCCATGGGGCACCGCCGCAAGCGCGAGCGGCTGGTGGCGGCGCTCCAGCGGCTGCGCGCGCGCATCATCGAGCGTGGCTACGGCGAGGAGATCGCGGACGAGGTGTGTCAGGATCTCCTCAGCTTCGCCAATTACGGCTTCCCCGAGTCGCACGCGTGGAGCTTCGCGCTGATCGCGTACGCCACGGCGTACCTCAAGGCGCACTATCCCGCGGAGTTCCTGCTCGGGCTGCTGAACTCCTGGCCCATGGGCTTCTATCCGCCGTCCACGCTGGTGCACGACGCGCGGCGCCATGGGGTGGTGGTGCTGGGGCCGTGCATGCGGGATGGGGGGTGGGAGTGCGAGTTGGTGGAGCTGGGACCTGCGGAGCCGCCGGGCTCCGACCCCGCTTCGCCGCAGAGGGGCACCGGGGCTGCGCCCGGTCCGGACTCCGCTGCGCCGGCGGTGGCAGGGTCGGGCGGGCGGATCGGAGCCGAGCGGGAGGCCGACCCTTCCAGCGGCGCCTCCGCCGCGGCCGAGCGCGACGAGGACGGCGGCCGCGTCGCCGTCCGTCTCGGCTGGAAGTTCATCCGCGGCCTCGGCGAGCGTACGGGCGAGGCGTTGCGGGCCGCCCGCGCCGATGGGCCGTTCGCCTCCATCGAGGACGTGATCCGGCGCGCGCGGCTCACCCGCGCCGAGGCGCTGCACATCGCGCGCGCCGGCGCGTTCGAGGCGTTCCAGCCCGGCCGCCGCAAGGCGGCGTGGGAAGCGCTTCGCGCCGCCGGCGACCTGCTGCCGCTCGCGCCCGCCCACGGCCGGCCCGGGAGCGGCGGGAACGGCGCCCGTGTCCCGCTCCCCTTCGACCCCCGGGAGCTGGAAGGCGAGGAGCTGGTCTTCCTGGACTACCTGGCGACGGGGGTGAGCACCCACGGCCACCCGATGGAGCACCTGCGTGCACGGCTCGACGCGGCGGGGGTCGTGCGCAGCGACCGGCTGCGCGCGGAGCGGGACGGCGCGCGGATCACCGTCGCGGGCCTCGTCGTCGCGCGCCAACGCCCGGAGACCGCGAACGGCACGGTGTTCGTGTTGCTGGAGGACGAGGCGGGCTTCATCAACGTGATCGTGCCGGCCCGCCTCTACGAGCGCAACCGCGAGGTCGTGAAGTTCTCGCCGTTCCTGGTGGTCGAGGGCGAGCTCGAGATCGATGGTGACGCGATCAACGTGGTGGGCCGGCGTTTCCGCGAGCTGGCCGTCCGGCGGCGGCTCACGCACAGGTCGCGGGATTTCCGGTAGGCGGCGAGACCCGGAGCCGTGGAGCCCGCAGTCGGAGACCCGGAGCCCGGCGCGCGAAGCGGGAGCGGAGCCCGGCCCGCGCGTGGCGCGGCTGGCGCCCGGGCGCGGCGCGGACGCGCCAGCGCCCGGTGTGCGCCGTGAGACACATGCCGCGCCCCTACTCCACCCACACCGTCTTGATGTTCACGAACTCCTTCAGCCCGTAGTGCGACAGCTCCCGCCCGTATCCGCTCTCCTTGACGCCGCCGAACGGCAGCCGCGGGTCGGAGCGGACCAGCGCGTTGACGAAGCAGGAGCCCGCCTCCAGCTCCTCGGTCGCGATCCGCTCGCCGCGCTCGCGGTCGCGGGTGAAGACCGCGGCGCCGAGCCCGAACCTCGACTCGTTCGCGAGCCGGATCGCTTCCGCCTCGTCCTTCGCCGGCACGATCGCGGCGACGGGCCCGAACGACTCATCCTCGAACGCGGGCATCCCCTTCTTCACATCGGTCAGCACGGTGGGCGGGTAGAAGGCGCCCGGGCCCTCCGGGATCTCGCCGCCGAGGAGCAGACGCGCGCCGGCGCGCACGCTCGCCTGCACCAGCTCGTGTAGACCGTCCCGCAGGTCGTGGCGCGCGAGTGGGCCGACCTCCGTCTGCTCGTCCAGCGGGTCGCCGACGCGCGCCGCGCGCATACGCTCGACGAACAACCGCTCGAACTCCTCCCGCACGCTCTCCACCACGATGAAGCGCTTGGCCGCGATGCAGCTCTGGCCCGAGTTGATCAGGCGGCTGGCCGCGCACATCGCGGCGGCGTGCTCGATGTCCGCGTCCTCCAACACGATGTAGGGGTCGCTGCCTCCCAGCTCCAGCACGGTCTTCTTGACCCGCGCGCCCGCGCTGGCCGCCACCGCGCGCCCCGCTGGCGTGCCGCCGGTGAGCGTCACGGCGCGCACCACCGGATGGCCGATGATGCCGTCCACCGCCTCGCTACCGACGAGCAGCGTGCGGAACACGTCGCGCGGGAAGCCCGCGTCGTGCAGGAGCCGCTCGATGGCCAGCGCGCAGCCGGGCACGTTGGACGCGTGCTTGAGAACCGCCACGTTCCCCGCCACGAGCGCCGGCGCGGCGAACCGGAAGACCTGCCAGAAGGGGAAGTTCCAGGGCATGATGGCGAGGACCACGCCGAGGGGCCGGAACGCCACGAAGCTGCGGCGCGCGTCCGTCTCGACCCTCTCCGGTTCGAGGAAGCGCGGGCCGTTCTCCGCGTAGTAGTCGCACGCCAGCGCGCACTTCTCCACCTCGGCGCGGCCAGCGGTGATCGGCTTGCCCATCTCCAGCGCCATCAGCCGCGCATACTCCGCCGCCCGCTCCCGCAGCAACGTCGCCGCTTCCCGCAGCAGCGCGGCGCGCTCCTCCACGCTCGTCCTGCGCCACGCCTGGAACGCCGCATCCGCCGCGTGGAGGATGCGGTCCACCTCCTCCGGCGGCGTCTCCTGATACTCCCCGATGGTTTCGCCCGTGGCCGGGTTCACCGCGCGGATCGTCATCGCTGCTCCCCTCCTTCCTGTCCTCCTGTGGTCCGCCGACGAGTCGTCCGACGCAAGATACCAAACGGGGCGCGCAGGTGCGATGCACCCGGCGCCCCGCGCCCAGGACCAGCGATGGCGAAACTACTCGCCCTCTCCCGTGCCCGGCTCGACCGGGTCGCCGTCGCCGCCAACGCCGTCGCCGCCGCCGAGGGCGTCGACCGTCACCGGCAGGACCGCCTCCGTCCGGCTGCCGACCTCGCATTGATCGCTCGGAACGTGGAGCAGGCACACGGCGAGCCGCGCGCTCCCCGGCGCCACCCCCGTGAGTCTGCCCGCGAACGCCGTCGTCCGGGTGAACGTGACCACCCCTTCGTCGTCCGGGACGATCTCGATCCGGTATTCCGCGGGCGAGACCGGAGTGAGCTCGCCGGACCGATCGAGGAACTGCGCCATGAGGCCTGTGTCGCCGGACCCGATCACGAGCGGCTCCGCCACCACGCCGCCCTGCTCGATGGTCACGACCTGCTCGCCGACGACGAGCCGGATGGTATGCACGTCCACCGTATCATCCGGCGCAGCCGATTCGTTGCAACCCGCGCCCAACGCGAGCAGGGCCAGCGCACCCACCAGCGTCACGCGATACGGCATGGCGCTTCTGCCCATGGGTTCCCCTCCCGCCAGCGTGCACGAACGCGTGAACGCACTCCTCAGAACGTCATCCGGTAGACCACGCTCAGGTTCCTGCCCGGCTCGGGCATGAGGTCCTTCACCCGCGAGAGGTGGTCACGGTACTCGGTGTTCGCGATGTTCTCGACGCGGACCGTGAGCGTGTGGAGCCGCCCGCCTCGCACGAGCCGGACTCCCGCCGAGACGTCCGCCACCGCGTAGCCGTCCGTGGGCTCCTCGAAGTCGCCCACCCGGTCCTGGCGCGCGGCCCAGCGGAGGTCGGCGCCCACGAAATACGCGGGCTGCTCGTAGCGCACCCCGACCCGCCCGCGCAGCGGCGGGATGAACGGCGGGTTCGTGGACGCCGGGACGAACGTGGTGTCCGTCTCGGTGATGACGGGGATCGGGGCCCGCGGCGACGTGAACCGGGCACGGACATACGAAGCGCTCCCGTGGAGAACGACCGCGGGCGTCACTGCGACCTCGATGTCGCCCTCCGCGCCGACGAAGCGCGCGTTCTCGTTCGTGTACTGGAAGAGCGGCCGGCCGCTCTCCCCGCCCAGCTCGGCGCGGCCGCGGCTCGAAGGGAAGATGTAGTCGTCGAGCTGGTTGCGGAACACGGCGAACTCGCCGTGCACCCGGTCGCCGTTCACCCGCAGGAACGCGTCCAGCCCGAAGCCGGTCTCGTGCTCGAGGCGCGGATCGCCCACGTCGTACGAGTTGGCGGCGAGGTGCGGGCCGTTGGTGTACAGCTCGTTGAAGTCCGGCGTCCGGTAGGCACGGCTGGCACTCACACCCACCCGCACGGCGTCGGACAGGAGATACAGCAGGCCGAGCGAACCGGAGAACGAGCCGAACGTCCGCGGCCGGACCGGGATCCGCTCGCCCCCGGCCAGCACGAACGCCGCCGTGTCGCGCGGCACGTAGCGCGCCCAATCGTAACGTGCGCCGAGCTGCGCCCTGAGCGGGCCGGTGCCCAGCTCCTCCACGAAGAATGCGGCGAAGGCGTAATCGTACGTCGAGGGCGTGCGGAGCGAGCCGCCAGTGGCGATGTCACGGTACTGCGCACGGACGCCGACGGCACCCCGCGTGAACGGGCCGAGCTCGCCGTGCCTCGCCACGACCTCCGCGCTGTACAGCCTCTGCTCGAATTCCGTCCCCGTGGGACCGTCCTCCTCGAGCTCCACGTGCCGGTAATCGCTGGCCGCGCCCGTCAGCTTGATCTCGGAGAACGGTCCTCCCTCCAGGTGGATCGCCGCCTCGCCCCGCAGCGTGTGGCGGGTCATCTCGATGTCCACGGCGTGCACGTGCCCGTGGTCGTGAGCGTGATCGTCCTCGCCCTCGTGGTCGTGGTCGTGCTCGTGCACGCCGATCCCCGGGATGCCGTACTCGTTGCGGTAGAAGCGGTAGGACAGGCCCGCGTGGCTCCGGGCGCCGATCCACGCGCCGCCGACCGATCCGCTGTAGGTCCGCAACCCGGTGTTCTGCAGCGGCCCGGCCGGCGTGCGGATGTCGCCGGCGGTCCGTGCGCTGGCCTCGGCACGCACCGCGAACGGGCCGAGCGCCGTCGTCACGAAGCCCCCGCCACTCAACCCCTCGTTCACCGAGGAGCCGTGCACTGTGAGCGTGCCGTGGGGGTGCCCCGGCAACGATGCCGGGATCTCCTCGCGCACCACGTTGACGACACCGCCGAGCGCGCTGCTCCCGTACAGCAGCGACATGGGCCCGCGCACCACTTCGAACCGACGGGCGGTGAGCGGGTCGATCGCCACCGCGTGGTCGCCCGACGTCGACGACATGTCGCCCGGCCGCACACCGTCCTCGAGCACGAGGATGCGGTCGCCGCCCAGGCCGCGGATCACCGGCCGCGCGGTCGCCGGACCCACGGACGTGACCGCAATGCCCGGCTCACGGTCCAGCGTGGCGGCGACGGTCCCGCCCAACTCGCGGTCCAGCTCGGCGCCCCGAAGGACGGAAACGGGGCTGAGCACGTCCTCGCCCGCTCGCGGCCCCACGGTCCCGGTCACGACGAAGCCGCTCAACTCGATGGCCTGTGCGGTGAGAGCGATCTCCAGCCGGTGGGACTCGCCTGGGCGGACCTCGACCCGCTGCCTCGAACGTGCGTAGCCGAGGTGCTCGACTTCCACGGTGTACGTCCCGGGCGTGAGTTGGGAGAAGCGGAACGAGCCGTCCGCGTGTGCGAGCTCCTCCCGGTGCGTCTCCACGAGCCGCACCCGCGCCGCAGGCAGCGGCGCGCCGCTCGCCCTGTCACGCACGACGCCCACGATCTCGGCGGTCGCCTGCGCCGGGGCCTGTGCGAGCGCGTTGCGCGGCGATGCCGCGCCGGCCACTGCGGAGAGAACGAAAAACGTGATGAAGCCCGTAATGCGCACAATCATGAATCCCGACTTGCCATGAGTCCGTTGCCCCATCACCACGCGCCGGCGGGAAGCGCGTCCCGACCGGCCCAATCAGGACGGCCGTCCGCGGGCCGGGGCCACGCCGGACGGCGCCCGGAGGTCCGAGGTCTCTCGCGTTGGCTTGGTCAGACTCGAGGCGGTGCGCGGGAGCCGAGGGGGAACGCCGGCGTGGTCGGGGCGAGGGCTTCGAGCGTCGAGGGAGCCGGAGGCGGCGTCGGCTCGCCCCCCACGGCCGCTCGCACGGCGCCGGCCGCCATGAGGGCGTCCTGACCCAGCAGCCGGCAGAACTGGCAGGCCATGTGGTCGTGCGGTCGCTGGCCAGGCGCGCCACTGCCCGCCTCGCTCACCACGACGCCGGAACGCGGCGCACTCGCCTCGAGCCCCGCATCCGCCAGCGGCAGCGCCGCCGTCAGCAGGAGCTGGACAACGAGCACGGCCACGGCCACGCGCCGTCCACCCCGACCAGTCCGTCCTCGAACCGACATGGCGTTCCGTGTCGTGAGGTGCGGTCCCCGCGCGACGATCCCCGGCACGCCGTGCGGGGTACTCTCCCTGGGTCGGCCTTAGTATGTTACCAATTCGCAGTTTGTTCCCGGAGAAGGGAGGGAGGTGGCATGCGGCCCGCGTACACGCTCGGCGCTCTCCTGCTGGCCACGACGCTCCTCTTCGCGGCCTGCGTCCGCAACCCCGCCACGGGGCAGCGACAGTTCTCGCTGATCAGCGAGGCGCAGGAGATCCAGATGGGTCGCGAGTACGACGCGCAGATCGTCGCCTCGCTCGGCCTCTACCCGGACACGGCGCTCCAGCGCTACGTGCAGGAGCTCGGGTCCCGCCTCGCCGCGACCTCCGAGCGGCCGCACCTGCCGTGGACGTTCCGCGTGCTCGACGACCCGGTCGTCAACGCCTTCGCCTTGCCCGGCGGCTACATCTACGTCACCCGCGGCATCCTCGCCTACCTCGGCTCCGAGGCCGAGCTGGCCTCCGTGCTGGGGCACGAGATCGGCCACGTCACGGCGCGCCACTCCGTCAGCCGGATGAGCACGCAACAGCTCGCGCAGCTCGGGCTCGCCGTCGGCGTTCTGCTGAGGCCAGAGCTGGAGAGCGTCGCCGGCCTCGCCAACGCCGGCTTGAGCGTGCTGTTCCTCAAGTATTCGCGTGACGACGAGCGGCAGTCCGACGACCTCGGGCTGCGCTACATGCGCCGCGGCGGGTACGACCCCAGGGAAATGGCGGACGTCTTCGCGATGCTCGAGAGCGTCAGCAGCGCGGAGGGCGGAGGCCGCGTGCCCGAGTGGCTCTCCACGCACCCCGACCCGGGCAACCGCCGCGACCGCATCGAGCGCCAGGTGGCCGCGCTGCCGCCCGACTCGCAGAGCGGCCGCGTCGAGCGGGAGAGCTTCCTGCGTCGGCTCAACGGCCTCGTCTTCGGCGACAACCCGCGAGAGGGCTTCTTCCGCGGCAACGAGTTCCTGCACCCGGAGCTCGCCTTCCGCTTCTCCTTCCCCGCGGGCTGGAGCACCAGCAACCAGAAGAGCGCCGTCGTCGCCGTGAGCCCCAACCAGGACGCGGTCGTCCAGATCACGCTGGCGGAGGAGTCCACACCCGAAGCCGCGGCGCGGCGGTTCTTCAGCGCCCAGGGCATGGCCGGCTCGCCCCGCAGCCAGCGGATCAACGGCCTGGACGCCGTGACGGGAAGCTTCGCGGCGACGACGCAGAGCGGCCCGGTCCGCGGCATCGCGGCGTTCATCGCCCACGGCGGCCGCGTCTACAACGTCCTCGCCTACGCCATCGAGTCCCGCTGGTCCGCGTACGACGCCGCCGTCCGTCAGGCCGTCGGCAGCTTCGCCCGGCTCACGGACCAGGCCGCGCTCTCCGTGCAGCCGCAACGCCTGGAGATCGTCACCCTCGACCGCCCGATGACCCTCCAGGAGTTCGCGCAGCGCTACCCGGGACCGGCCTCCATCGATCTCCTGGCACGGCTCAACCAGGTCGAACCCGGCCACCGCTTCAACGCGGGCGACGTGGTGAAGCGCGTGACCGGCACGGCGCTGCCGGGCGCGAGCGAGTGAGGGCGGCCGGGCGGCTGCGAGGGCCGGCGGGACGGATACCGCCGGCGCGAACTGCGCCGGGCGCGGAGCGCAGCGGGCTGCCGGCTAGCTGCGGGAGGCCAGGGTCTGTGTGTGCTCCGCGATGCGGAAGAGGACGATGGTGAGCTCGAGGACGACCCGGGAGTAGAGCGCGCTGACCAGGAAGATGATCGGGATCGCGGCCAATCCCGCCACCGTGCCGGAGAATCCCTCGGTGTCGTGCATGATCCCGACGCCGATAGCGAGTGCGAACAGTGCCGCAACGACGAGCGCGAGTCCGTACAGGACCCGGATCAGCCTCGTGGTGACGAACTGCGAGAACGAGAAGTCGAAGAGGGCGCTCAGCATGGTTGGACTCTCCTTTCTCGGATGAGAGAACGGCAGATCGTGGACGGCACAGTCGCAAGGGAGCGATCGCCCGTGGTGGCGTCTAGCCGCTACTCCTCGCGCGTACGCGTCCCACGAGCTGTAGACACGGACGGTGTCGGCCTTTTCTCCATCCCGGAACACCGCATGGACAGGGATGACGTCGAGGAAGAGGGACGCCGCGTCGGCGCGAGCGAGCACACGATCTTCCGGGCTCGCGAACATCATGCGGTCGGTGTGGCGATACACTGCCAAGGCCGTTTCGCCGGGCCCGATCCCAGTCGCGGGGTGCGTCTCGAACACCATCGTTTTCTCCTCGCCGCCAGCCGTGTAGGTCGCCTTCAGGGCGACCGCGGACATCGGCCGGCCGCTGCGGTTCGTGACCGGCAGTCCGAGCTCGACGGTTTCACTCATGGACCAGAGCTCGGCGTCGGCCCGGCGCTGCAACCCACCAATCGCGATGTCCTTCGAGAGCCGCTCGATCGTGGGTCGGTTCACCTCTGCGAGCCGGAGCTCTTGCACTGCCTCCAGGCCGAGTGCGTAGTCCACCAGCTTTTCCAGGGCGACGACGCGCCAGGTCTTGCCGGCTTTCTCGAGACGGAGATCGAGCACCAGCGTCGTGTCCAGATCGGCGTGGCGGAACTCCATGCCCACGAGGACCCCACCAGCCACGTCTCGCTGCCCGGACAGGCCCTGGTACCCATCGAGTGGCAACATCCACGGCAGAGAGGAGATGCTGCTGCCCTCAAGTATCGGTAGCACTCGTACGGGATTTTAGCACCGCTGGAGGCGGCATCGCGCGCGGCGGCGGAGCCGGCCGTTGCAGGCCCACCCCGTGGGGGTGGCGCCCGTCCGGGTGCGCGACTGCTGGCAGGCGGCTGGGAGCAGGTGCCCTGACCGGAACGCCCTTGACGTTCGGTGTTTCTTCGCATATCCTCCACCGCCGATGCGACGCCTCCCGATCATCAAGGGCCGCGGCGCGGCCGAGAACCCGCCCAACCGCTTCGAGCGGCTCGCCTTCGAGCCGGACCCGGAGACGTTCGGCTCGGCAGAGGACGCGCCCGCGCCGGAGACGGTCTACTACCGAGACGGCAGCCGCAGCATCATCGCACGCAACGAGAGCCCGGACGTAGGGTTCGAGACCTCCATCAACCCCTACCGCGGCTGCTCGCACGGCTGCATCTACTGCTATGCGCGGCCGACGCACGAGTACCTCGGCCTCTCGGCAGGGCTGGACTTCGAGACGCGGATCTTCGTGAAGGAGGACGCGCCCGCACTGCTGCGGCGCGAACTGTCCTCCCCGCGCTGGAGGCCCCAGGTGCTGGCGCTGTGCGGCGTCACGGACGCCTATCAGCCGATCGAGCGGAAGCTCCGGTTGACGCGGCGGTGTCTGGAGGTGTTGGTGGAGTTCCGCAACCCGGTGGGGATCGTCACCAAGAACCATCTGGTGACGCGGGACGTGGATCTGCTCCAGGAGCTGGCGCGCTACGACGCCGCGTCGGTCAACATCTCCGTGACGACCCTCGACCCGGAGCTCCAGCGGGTGATGGAGCCCCGGACATCCATCCCGGCCCGCCGCCTCGCCGCGATCGAGACCCTCGCGAAGGCGGGCGTCCCTGTGGGCGTGATGGTCGCGCCGCTGATCCCCGGGCTGAACGACCACGAAATGCCGGCGATCCTGGAGGCCGCGGCGAGCGCAGGCGCGCGCTTCGCCGGCTACACCATGCTGCGGCTGCCGTACGCGGTGAAGGATCTGTTCGTGGCGTGGCTCGAGCGGCACTTCCCGGAGCGGAAGGAGAAGGTGCTCGGACGGCTGCGCGAGATGCGGGGCGGCAAGCTCAACGAGAGCCGGTTCCACGCACGCATGCGCGGCCAGGGCGAGTACGCGGCGCAGTTGCGCGCACTGTTCCACGCGGCCGCACGCAAGGCCGGGCTCGACACACGCCAGCCGGAACTCTCCACCGCCGCGTTCCGCCGTCCACGAGTGGGCCCCCAGCTCGCGTTGTTCGACGCCTGACGCCGCCCGGCGAGCCCGCCCTGCCCGTGGCGACGGGCCGTGCGGCCACCGCGCTCAGGCCGCCAGACGCGTAGCGCCGCCCGGCCGACTCCCCCACCCGCGTTCGCCCGGCTGGACGACGCGCACGAAGCTCGGTGCGGCAGCAGAATGTCTCGCCCCCGCGCTCGCTGTCGGAGCATCCGGGTGAGACGGTCTGCGATCCCTGCGGGCCTTGCAATCTGCACTTTTCTATGCGTTCTCCGAAAAGATTGCTCACGGGCGAGGCGCGGCCGGGGCGGTGCAGGTGCCCGGCCTGCGTCAATGTATGTGATTGTACGGCCGTAACATACGCTGTGATTGGCCGGGGCCCGGCACGCGCCTTGACTGGAGAGCAGTACCCAACCGCAACCACGCGTCCACGCGCGTGACGACAGAACTGCGACAGAGAAGCGCTGATGGGGTCCGTGCAACGACACCAGGCGTCCGGCCATGCCTCCTCCCGCCCGCTCGGAGGTCGCATGGGCTTCTCGCTCATCGAGGCGCTGATCATCCTGACGGTGATCGGCATCCTGGTCGGGATCGCGATGCCCCACGTCGATGTCAAGCGCTTCCGCATGAACGAGGCGGTGCGCGAGGTCGCCTCCACGCTGGCCCGGGCGCAGTACCGAGCGGTGCTCCAGCAGCACGACGTCATCGTCTCGTTCGAGGTCGGGGCTCGCCGCCTGCGCATCCACGAGGACAGGAACAACGATGGCCTGGTGCAGGCGGACGAGCCCGTGACGTACTTCGCGTTGCCGGAGGGCGTCGTGTTCGGCCGCGGCCCGGCGCCGCCGCTGCCGATGGGGCTCGGACCCGTGACGTTCCGGCAGCGCTTCGGCACGCCGTACGTCACGTTCCACCGCAACGGCAGCGCGAGCGAGACGGGAGGGTTGTACCTGACGGCGGTGGGCGCCCCGGAGGCGAGCGACGCACGGGCCGTGGAGGTCGAGCGGGCCACGGGCCGCGCGAGCTGGTACCTCTACGACGGCAAAGCGTGGAAGAGGGGTTTCTGAATGCGAGAGGATGGATTCTCGCTGATCGAGGTCGTCGTCGCGCTGACCGTGCTGGCGTTCGTCGTCCTCGGGTTCTCCGCTGCGACGACGACCCTGGTCCGGGCTGCGGACCAGAGCGGGGGCCGGCTCACCGCGGTGGAGCTGGTCCAGAGCCGGATCCGCGAAGTGGCCATGGATCCGGACTACGACAGGCTCAAGTCCAGGTACGAGGGGGTCGAGACGAACATCCCGGGCTATCCCGGCTACCGGCGCACGACGTCGATCACGCGCGTGAGGGACCAGGAGCCCAACGGCCAGCCGGTCGATTACCAGCGCGTGGTCGTCACGGTGGAAGGGCCGGGGCTGAGGTCGCCCCTCCGTCGCACCATCACCATCGCCGCGCCATGAACCGGAGAGGCTTCACGATCATCGAGCTGATGGTCGCGATCGCGATCTTCGCGATCGTGCTCGGCGCCGGCCTGCAGCTCCTGGGCGCTCAGAGCCGCGGAATGGCCCGCGGCGCCGACCGCGTCGGCGCGACCCAGAACCTCCAGTACGCCGCCAGTATCCTGACGCGCGACCTGCGGACCATCGGGACCAGTGTCCCGGCCGGTCAGCCGTTCCTGGTCTATGCGGACAGCGAGGTGGTGGCGTTCAACGCGGACTACGCGACCAACCTGGTGGGCGACCCGTCCGCCGTGTACTACGACCCGGACGCGCCGCCCGGGTCCGTCATGGCCCTGACGCCAGCGAACCAGATCACCATCCCGCGGAGCAGCTTCACCTACCCCCGCACGACCTACACGCTGCCGGACGGCTCGAACAGCCCGGCCGAGCTGATCATCTTCTACTTCCAGCCGGACGTCACCACCCCGCGCCCGGACGACTACGTGCTGATGCGGCAGGTGAACGACCGGCCGCCCGAGGTGGTGGCGCGGAACCTGGTCCGCTCTCCGGATGGCCGCCCGTTCTTCCAGTACTTCCGGCTCGTGTCCACGAGCTCCGGCATCCGGGTGGACAGCGTCCTGCCGAACGCGCTGCCGCTCGCGCACAGTGCGCTCGTGCACGGTTCGCCTGCCGATGTCGGTCCCGCGGCGGTGATCGACAGCATCCGCGGCGTGCGCATCAGCATCGGCGCGGCCGAGGACCGGCCAGGTGCGAGCCCGGCCGTCCACTCGGTGAGCCGGATCGTGTGGCTGCGCAACGCGGGCCTGGCCCAGCTCAAGATCTGCGGCAGCGAGCCCATCTTCGGCTCCATCGTCACCGCCGCCGTCATCGACAACGGCGGCGCGCCGGCTGTGGAGCTCACCTGGACACCGGCCGTGGACGAGTTCGCCGGTGAGCAGGACGTGATCCGCTACGTGGTGTGGCGGCGCAAGGTCGGGGAACCGGAATGGGGGGACCCGTACCGGAGCGTTCCCGGCGGGGTCGACCTCTACGTCCAGATCGACGAGGACGTCGAACCCGGCGCGACCTACGAATACGCCGTGGCGGCGCAGGACTGCACGCCCACGCTGTCCTCGCCCGTCACCGTCGGTCCCGTGGGGCCCATCACCCTACCCTGAAGGGAGTCGAGTCCCATGACCATGCTTCGCATCGTCAGAGACGAGGGCGGCTTCGCATTCGCCGTCTTGCTCCTGGTGACCCTCGCCGTGGCCTCGCTGACCGGCGCGGCCATGGTGCTCGGCACCAACTCCCGGCTGATCACCAACGCGCACGAACGGCAGGACATGCTCGAGACCGTGGCCGACGACGGGCTCGAGTTCGGCCGCGCCCTGCTCAACGCGAACCCCTCGCTCTATCCGGACGACGGCTTCGTCGTGCTGGACAGCGCGCAGGCGACCGATGGATTCGGCAACCCGATCCCCGGCGTCACGCGCGTGGTCTACGCCGGCCCCGTCGGCATCACGAGCGGCCAGTACGGCGTCTACGGCGCCATCGTCTCCGTCGCACGCGACGCGGGCCGCGGCATCGCGGTGCGCCGGTCGCAGATCATGCAGGAGAGCTTCTCCAAGTACGCGTACTTCACGGACATCGAGCCCTCGGACATCGCGTTCGGCGGCGGGGACCAGATCTACGGCCCCGTCCACTCGAACGACGACATCAAGATCTACGAGTCGCGCGCCACGTTCCACAAAGAGGTCACCACCGCGGGCGTCGTGGCGAACTACGGCCAGTTCAGGAGGAGCTACGGCACCTTCCTCGAAGGCGTCCGCGAGGGGGTCCCCCGGATCGAGATGCCCCAGACCGCCGAGTTCGACCGGCTCCGGGTGCAGGCGCAGGCGGGCGGCACGGCGTTCACCGCACCCGGCGGCCCCAACCCGACCGGCCGCGCCAAGATGCGCATCGAGTTCGTGGCCCTCGACCTGAACGGCGACGGCGACACCCGGGACGCGGACGAGGGCTTCATCCGCGTCTACGTGTCGAACGATTTCAATTGGGTGGTCGGGGCCGTGCCGGAGAACGACATGAAGAACGCGGAGACGTGCGGGGACTTCCACGGCACCAACCCCAGGACGTTCGTCAGCGCGCGGGAGCACACCCTCCACAACTACGGCCACACCTGGGAAGACGCGCTCAACAAGGCCCGCAATCCGCGTTGCTTCCTGGGCGGCGATTCGACGTTGTTCGGCGCCTTCAGGGAAAACGACGGCAAGGGCCGCTGGCTCAGGTGGAACGGGCCGATCGACCCCAGGGTGGCGAACAGGTATCCGGAGATCAAGGACTTCCTGTTCCCGATCACCCGCGCGCTCAACCCGGACTTCAAGGGAGTCATCTTCGTGGATGGCGACGTCGCGATCAGCGGCACGGTGCGTGGGCGGGTCACGCTCGCTGCCACGGGGAACATCATTATCGCAGACGACATCGAGTACGTCACCAACCCGAGTCAGGGCACCTGCGAGGACATCCTGGGTCTGTTCAGTCGCAACGACATCGTGATCTCGAACACGCCGCTCAACGCGCCGTGGAAGGCGAAGTCGACCGCGAGCTACACCACCTACGACGACTCGAAGGACGAGTGGATCCACGCCTTCGTGCTGGCGCTGAACCGATTCTGGGTGGAGGGCTATGACGGAGGGTCGAAGGTCGACGAGCCGTGCGAAGGGACGAGCTGGGGCCGCGGCTGCCTCTACCTGACGGGCGGGATCGTGCAGCGGACCCGCGGCCCGGTCGGCACCACGGGTGGCACCGGCTACCTCAAGCGCTACTCGTACGACCAGTGCGGCGTGAGCGCGCCGCCGCCCTACTTCCCGACCACCGGCCGGTTCGCGCGCTCGCAGTACTTCGACGTGGACCCGGTGGACTTCGGCGACGCGGCGAGCTACTTCCAGCGGCTGCAGGCAGGGAACTGACCCGCCTCCATGCCGTGACCGGCGCGTGACCCTCGCGCGCCGGCCACGGGACCTCCTCCTCCGGCCCGTACGAACGGCGCCTGTCGCCGGGAGTACGGGCCTCGCTGCTCCAGGGCTTCAGCTCGCCCCCGCCTTCGAGCCGAGCCACGCCTCCCGGAAGCGCCGGATCTCGGCGGTGACCGGCCGGCCCGCCCGCTCGTAGGTCACGACCTCGAGCCGGGGATCCTCCGCCAGCCGCAGCGTCGCCGTGACCTCCCGCCCGCGCTGCTCGTAGCGGATCTCCACCACATCGCCGGGCGCGTGCGCCGCGAGCACCGCGTTCACGTCGTCATCCGAGCGCACGGGCCTGCCGGCCAGCGAAATGATCCGGTCGCCGCGGTCCAGCCCGGCCTCGTATAGCGGCGTCCCGACCAGCGTGCCGGAGACCAGGTACGCCTGGCCGCCGTCGTAGCGGATCTGCGCCTGGCCCAGTGTGGGTCGGCCAGGGTTCGCCTTGCGCAGCAGCAGGCCGGCGTGCGCCAGCAGCGCCTCGTAGTCCGGCACGTCGCGCCCACGGATGTAGCGGTCGAAGAAATCCGCCGCGAACGCGGAGTCCCCCGTCACCTCCGCCAGGGCTCGCTCCAGGTCCGCTATGGTGTACGGGATCTCGGGCTGGCCGTAGCGCTGCCACAGCGCGCGCATGTAGTCGTCCAGGGTGATGCCCCGGAACCGCGTCCGCAGCGTGAGATCCAGCCCCAGCCCGATCGCCGTGCCCCACGTGTAGTACGAGAGGAACGTGTTCGCCCGATTCGTCGGGTCCAGCGACACCGCCGCATCGACGAACGGCGCCAGGCGGCTCATCTCCACCGGGCTGTGGTAGCGCCGGCCCGGCGAATTGATCACGGCGTTCAGCACCGCGCCGATGCTGCGGGCGTACTCGTCCAGGTCCATCAGCCCGGCGCGCTTGATCGTCAGGTCGTCGTAGTAGCTGGTGAACCCTTCGCCGAACCACAGCTCGTCCGACATGTTGGCCCGCTCGAAGTCGAACGGCTCCAGCATGCGCGAGCGCAGCCGCTCCATGTTCCAGGCGTGGAAGAACTCGTGCGAGAGGGTCCCCAGCAGCCCGGCCGCATTGGCGGCGATGGAGCCCGAGGACGTGAGGATCGTCGAGTTCCGGTGCTCCATCCCGTCGCCCGACGCGTACGGCAGGTAGTCCGCGATGAAGGTGTACGTGCCGTAGTCGAACGCCGGCGCCTCGCCGAACACGGCGATCTGCTCCGCCACCACCTTCTGCGCCATTTCCGTGTAGCGGTCCACGTCCTCCTCGGTGCCGGCGTGATGCACCGCGAGCCGGATCGTCTGCGTCCGCCCACCGGACGTGATGGTCCACTCCCGCAGCGTGAAGGCGCTCAGCTCCGTCGGGCTGTCCAGGAAGTATTGTAGGTTCGGAGCAGTGAACGTCATCGGGTCGTCCGTCGGCACGAGCTGCGTCGCCGCCTTCCAGCCCGAGCCGGCCGGCGGGTGGAACGTGATGCGGATCGGCCGCTCCTCCAGCCCGCGCGCCCACACGAACGTCGCCGGCATGTTGAGGTGCGCATGGGTCAGATCGATCGCGCTGTACGTCCCGTCCGCGCGGTCTGCGAACAGCGTGTACCGGAACCGAACCGTGCCGTCGTGCCCCGCGACCGTCCAGCCGTACGGGTCCGGCCGCGCGATCGTGAGCGCCCGCCCGCGCCCGTCCTCCGCGCTCACGGAGTAGACGTTCTTCGCGAATTCGTGCAGCGCGTAGCGGCCGGGCGAAGAGCGGCTCATGCGCACCTCGAGCGGGCCCGGCGGCAGGTCCGCGAACGTGACCGTGATCTCCGCTTCGTGGTGCACCGCGTTCGGGAACCGCACCTCGTACGTCACGGGCGCCTGGGCGCCGAGCGCCGCCGGCAGCAGCGTCAGCAGCCCGAACGCGACAGCCACGGCTCGCCTGGAATGAACCGACACGCTCTCTCCCTCCGTTGGGACGGTCCAGGATCAAGATGAGTAGTAGGCCGCGTTCTCCTCGATGTAGCCCGGCGTGAGGTCGCAGCCGAAGGCGGTGGCGCGGCCGTCGCCGAGCCGGAGGTCCACACGGATGTCCACCGGGTCGCCGGACAGGATCGCGCGGACCGCGGCGTCCTCGAAATCCAGCCGCCGGCCGTTGGCGAACACCAGCGCGTCGCCGATCCGGATCTCGAGACGCGCCGGGTCGATCTCACACTCGAAGCACTTGCCCAGCGCCATGAGGATGCGGCCCACGTTCGGGTCGGCGCCGTACGCCATGGTCTTCACCAGCGGGGACTCGACGATGGAGCGGGCCATGCGCCGCGCCTCCTCCACGTTGCGCGCGCCTTCGACCGTCGCGCGCACCAGCTTCGAGGCGCCCTCGCCGTCCCGCGCCAGCATCTCGGCCATGCGGATGCACAGCGCCTTCAGAGCCGCGGCGAACGCCTGCTCGTCCACCGGCCCCGCCAGCCCGTTCGCCATCAGCACGCACGTGTCGGACGTGCTCGTGTCCGTGTCCACGGACAGCATGTTGAACGAGTCGGCCACGGCGGCGCGGAGCAGCGGGTCGGCCGCGCCCGGCGGCAGCTCCGCGTCCGTGAAGATGTAGACCAGCATCGTCGCCATGTTGGGCGCGATCATGCCGGCGCCCTTGCCCACTGCGCTCAGCGTGGCGTTGCCCACGGAGAGGGAGAGCGCCTTGGGCACCCGGTCGGTCGTCATGATCGCGCGCGCGGCCACCAGCGGGTCGGACTGGAGCTCCGCGGCCATCCCCACGAGCGTTGCCTCGATGCGCTCGATCGGGAGCCGCACGCCGATCACGCCGGTCGAGCTCATCAGGACCTCGTCCACGGGCACGCCGAGCTCCCGCGCCGCCGCGGCGCCCATACGCCGGGCGTTCTCTATGCCTTCCTCGCCGGTGCCCACGTTGCTGACCTTGCTGTTGACGACGATGCCCCGCAGCCGGCGCTTCTTGATGATCTCCCGGCCCACGATGATCGGGGCGCCGGGCACCAGGTTGCGGGTGAACACGGCCGCGGCCTGGGCGGGCACCGCCGAGTAGAAGAGCGCCAGGTCGGGCTGGCCATCGGGCTTGAGGCCACAGCTCCGGGCGGCGCAAAGGAACCCGGCCGGCAGGACCGGGGTCTCGTGGAACGTGAACGGCGCGTCGCCGCCGTCCGGCGCGCGCTGGGACGTTCGTTCGGGCGTCATCACCTTTCATCACCTCCGAGCAAAGCGCGGCAAGGTAGTGGATCCCGCCTCGCGCGTCCATGCGGGCGGGCCGGGCCGGGTCCCGGTCCCCGGCACGTGGAGCCGCCGCGGGGCTCGCGCGTATTCTATTCTGTCATCCTTCGGTCGATCCGGAGCGCTGTGGGAACCGCCGGCCCGAGCGGCGCCGCCCGGGCCGGTCTGGTGCTCCCGCCCGGCGACCGCGCACCGCGTGTCGGGTCGGGCCGCGGAAGGAGGAAGACAGCACGATGCAGGATGGGCATCCAACGGCGGTGCGGAAACCCGCCCACGGCGCCGCGCCCCGCCCGCCCGGGCCGGGGCCGCGCGGCGGGGAGGCTGGCCGGGGAGTCCGCCGCCTCTGGCGGGTCCGGCGCGAGGCCCGGCGCATCCTCCGGCTGGCCGGCCCGATCGTGCTGAGCCAGCTCGGCGTCGTGGGCATGACCACCACGGACACCCTCATGGTCGGGCCGCTCGGGCCGACACCGCTCGCGGCCGTCGGCGTGGGCGGGGCGATCCACTTCTTCGCCATGGTCATGTCCATGGGCCTCGTGCTCGGGACGGGCCCGCTGGTCAGCCAGGCGTTCGGCGCGGGACGGTCCAGGGACTGCGTCCTGTGGTTGGTCCAGGGTGTATGGGTGGCCCTGGTGGCGAGCGTGCCGGTCGTGCTCGTGTCGCTCGAGGGCGAGCGGGTCGCCCGGCTGCTCGGCCAGGCGCCGGACATCGCCGCCCTGGCCGGCGCGTACATGCGCGCACTCGCCCCCGGCGTGCCCGGCTGGCTGCTGTTCATGGCGTTCCGCCAGTACGTGGAAGGCATGGGCCGGCCGACGCCGCCCACCGCCATCACGCTCGGCGGCCTCGTGCTCAACGGGCTGGCCAACTACGCGTTCATCCACGGCCTCGGCGGCGTCATCCCCGCCATGGGCGCCGTGGGCACGGGCTGGGCGACGACGCTGGTCCGCTGGTCCATGGCGTTCGCCGCGGGCGCGTATCTGGTCCTCAGCGGCGACGTGGCCCGGGTGCGGGGCCTCGGCACGCTCGCGCCCCGGCCGGCCCTGCTCCGCAGGATCCTGGTGGTCGGCGCGCCCATCAGCGGCCAGCTCGTCCTGGAGATCGGCCTCTTCTCCTTCGGCGCCTCCATCATGATGGGCTGGCTGGGCGCGGTCTCCCTGGCCGCACACCAGATCGCGATGAACCTGGCCTCGACGACCTTCATGGTCGCGCTCGGCGCGAGCCTCGCCGGCCAGATCCGCGTCGGGCAGCACATCGGCGCGCGCCGACCCGCGGCCGCGCGCCGCGCCGCGCTCGCCACCTACGGGCTGGCGGTCGGCTTCATGGCGATGTGCGGACTCGTGTTCCTCGGCTTCCCCGCGCTGCTCGTCGGGCTCTACACGGGGGAAGGCGACGTCTTGCGGCTCGGCGCCACGCTACTCCTGTTCGCCGCCGCGTTCCAGGTCTTCGACGGCGCGCAGGTCGCCGGCCTCTGCGTGCTGCGCGGCGCGGCGGACACGGCGGTGCCCATGCTCCTGGCGGGCGTCGGCTACTGGGGCGTGGGGTTGCCGGCCGCCTACCTGCTCGGCTTCCACACGCCGCTCGGCCCTGTGGGCGTGTGGGCGGGAATGTCGCTCTCCCTCGCCGTCGTCGCCTCGCTGCTCGCGCTGCGCGTGCGGAACGTGCTGTGGCGACGCGCACCCGGAGCCGTGGGCGCCCGGCGGCCCGGAGCTGGCCTGTGGCCGGAGAGCGGCGCTCAGACGGCGTCGGCGGCGGGTTGATCGTCCGCGCCGCCGAACGGCGCGCGGCGGGCGGACAGCGGCGACGTCGCCACGAGCCCAGGCACGGCCGCGACGGGCATCGAGCGCGACGACCGGGCGGCGGACCGGCGCAGCATCACGACCGCCCGCCACAGCCCGCCCACGGAGGCACCATGGAGCGCACCCTGTTGATCGGAACGGCGATCGCGGTGATGATCGTCGCGCTGGTCCTCATCCCGCTGGGCGTGCCCGGCCTGTGGATCATGATCCTGGTACTCGCCGGCGCGGCGTGGCTGGGCGAGGTCGGGTGGGGTGTGCTGGCGGCCCTGACCGCGCTCGCCGCCGTCGCGGAGCTGCTCGAGTTCCTGATCGTCAAGCGGTTCAGCGAGCGCTACGGCGGCAGCGACCGGGCCTTCTGGGGCGCGATCCTCGGAGGCATGGCCGGCGTCTTCGTCGGCGTGCCGGTCCCGGTCGTGGGCCCCGTGATCGCGGGCGTGCTCGGCTCGTTCGCCGGCGCTGCCGCCGTCGTGCTCTGGGAGACACGCCGACCCGGCCACGCGGCGCGCGTGGGCTGGGGCGTCGTCCTCGGCCGGGCGTTCGCTGCGCTGGTGAAGACGGCGGCGGGCGTGGCGATCCTCGCCATCGGCGTCACGTCGCTCCTCCTCCGCTGACCCCCGCCTCCGCCCCGGGCCAGTGCGGGGGAAACAGCCGTGCTTTTCGTTGATTCAGCCCGCCGCCGCCGTTATATTTTCGGGAGAGCAAAGGGAAAAACGACGTAAGCCGTTGTCGCGAACGGCTTTGGACTCATCAGGAGGCGGTGCGCCTTGGCCGGGCACAGCAAGTGGGCGCAGATCAAGCGTAAGAAGGCCGCGAACGACGCGAAGCGCGGCCAGATGTTCACCAAGCTCATCCGCGAGATCACCGTCGCGGCCCGCGAGGGCGGCGGTGACCCGGACTTCAACCCGCGGCTGCGGCTCGCGGTGGAGACCGCCAAAGCCGCGAACATGCCCGCGGAGAACATCGAGCGCGCCATCAAGCGCGGCACGGGTGAGCTCGAGGGCGTCAACTACGAGGCCGTCACGTACGAGGGCTACGGACCCGGCGGCGTCGCGTTGTACATCGAGACTCTGACGGACAACGCGAACCGCACGGTCGCGGAGGTCCGCCACATCCTCTCCAAGCACGGCGGGTCGCTCGGGCAGGCCGGCTCCGTGGCGTGGCAGTTCGACCGCAAGGGCCAGATCTACGTGGACGCCACCCGCTACGACGAGGAAGCCACGATGATGGCGGCGCTCGAGGCCGGCGCGGAGGACCTTCAGCGCGAGGACGACACGTACGTCATCACCACGGACGTGGCGAGCTTCCACAGCGTGCAGCAGGCGTTGCGCGAGAAGGGCATCGAGTTCGAGCAGGCCGAGCTGGCGATGGTGCCCAAGACGTCGGTCCGCGTGACGGGGGCGGACGCCCAGCGGCTCCTCAAGCTCCTGGACGCGCTGGAGGACGCCGATGACGTCCAGAAGGTCCACAGCAACGCGGACATCGACGAAGCGGCGCTCGCGGAGGCGGCGTCTTGACCATCGTCCTCGGAGTGGATCCGGGGACGGCCACGACGGGGTATGGCGTCGTCGCCCGTGCGGGGGACGGCGCCGTTTCGTTGCTCGAGTGCGGCGTCATCCGCACGCACCCGCGCGAGCCGCTGCCGCGCCGGCTGCGCGACATCTACGAGGGGATCGGCGACGTGATCGCCCGCCACCCGCCGGACATCGTCGCCGTCGAAGGCGTCTTCTACGGGCGCAACGTGCGCACCACGGTCGTGCTCGGCCACACGCGCGGCGCGATCCTGCTCGCTGCCGCGCTGCGCGATCTGCCCGTCGTCGAATACTCCCCTGCCGAGATCAAGAACGCCATTGTCGGGACCGGACGTGCGACCAAGGAGCAGGTCCAGTACATGGTCCAGCGGCTGCTGCGGTTGAAGGCCGTCCCCAGGCCGGCGGACGCGGCGGACGCGGTGGCCGTCGCGCTGTGCCACTGTTTCGCGAATACGCTGCGCAAGGCGCCGCAGCCCATGCGCTTCCACGCCAGGGCGCTGGGGAGGGAACCATGATCAGCCGGGTGCGTGGCACGCTCCTGCGCAGCCGGCCCGAGGTCGCCGAGGTGATGACGCCGGGCGGCGTCGCCTACGAGATCAGCATCCCGCTCACCGTCTACGAGCGGCTGCCGCGGGAGGGGCAGGAGGTCGAGCTGCGCACCGTGCAGGTGGTGCGCGAGGATGCGGTCGAGCTGTTCGGTTTCCTCGACGACCGCGAGCGGGCGGTCTTTGGGCGGCTGCTCACCGCGTCCGGCATCGGCCCGCGGCTCGCGCTGGCCATGCTGTCCACCCTCTCGCCCGACCGCCTCGTCCGCGCCATCGCCGAGCGCGACACCAGCGCGCTACGCCAGGTGCCCGGTGTGGGCGCGAAGAAGGCGGAGCGCATCGTCGTCGAGCTCCAGGGCAAGCTCGACGACCTCGCCCTCGCCGCGACCGGCCCGGTCCCGCAGAGCCGCGCGGCGGACGAGGCCACCAGCGCGCTGATCGCCCTCGGCTACACGCCCGCACAGGCTGTCACGGCGGTGCGGCGCGCGCTCGAAAAGGACGGCCGGTTGGAGGGCACGGACCTGATCAAGGCGGCGCTGGCGGTGCTCAGCAAGTGAAGCGTCGCGATACGCGTCTCCTAGGCGGGGGCGGACCTCACCGGAACAACCGCGCCGACACGAACGTCACCCGCCCGGGCCGGACCTCCACCTGCCCGATGTCCACCGAGGAGCCGCGTCCGTCCGGGACGGAGAGCGCGTGGGTGCCGGCGGGTAGCCGGAGGCGCGTCATGCCGATGCTGCCCGGCAGCAGGTGCCAGCTCCGCGTGTCCGCCTGCTCCAGCAGTGCGGTCCCCACGTTGCCCAGGACACCGGCGATCCGCCCGGCCGTCTCGCCCTTCTCGCCCAGCTCCGACTCCAGCCCGCGGGACACGAGCAGCTTCGTCACGCCCCGTGCGATCGTCCGCGCCACCAGCGCGGTGCGCTCCGCCTGGAAGTCGCGGATCACCGCCTCGGAGATGTCTGCCGACGCGCGGGCAAGCTCGACCCGCCCGTCGGGCAGCGTCACCGCGAGCGGCGCCGCGGGCGCGGGGGGACGAAGGTACACCGGCCACGCGATGCGCAGCAGGTACGGGGTGCGTTCCCGGCGTCGCTCGCACCGCATCGCCTCCTCGCCGCTCCGGGCCGTGCCGGCGCCGGTCCCACTCCGGGACGACCCGCCGCTCCCGCCCTTGGTCGCGTCTCCCGTAGCCGCACGCTCGCACTCCTCGCTCGTCGGCCGCCGCGGCCGGGGCGGCGTGTAGCCCTCCGGCGGCGTCACGAACAGCGTCGCCGACCGGCGGCCCGGCTCCGGGAGGACCTCCGCCGCGTGCGCCAGGACCCGCGCCGCGATCTGTGCGGCGAGCGCGGCCCGTTCTTCGGCGTCGCCGTCCTCGAACAGCTCGATCTCCTCCGGCAGCAACAGGACGGCGAGACTCTGCTCGACCCGGTGCGCGACGAACCCCCGCTCGATGAGTACGACGACGTCGCCGAGCGAATCCGGGGCCGGCCGCACGCCCTCGGTGGGCGCCAGGATCGAGTCCACGCCGAGCGCACGGGCATTACGGTACGCGACGTCCGCATCGTTGCGCTCGCCCGCCGCCTCGAACACCGCACCCGCGAAGGCGCGCAGCAGCCCGTGCAGCCAGCGGTCCGCGCGATCGTCCGTGCGGTAGCGTTCGAGCAGCGCGCTCAGGCGCCGCGCCTCCACGGCGGCACCCTCGGTGTCGCCCAGCTCCAGGTAATTCAGCGCCGCATAGTAGGGAATCAGCAGCCGCTCGGAGGGAGAGGGCTGGAAGGGGAGGGCGCGGTCGCTCGCGACCAGTGAGAGGGCACTGCGTGAGACGCTCGTGGTGCGGCGGTCCTCCGAGAGCTCCACCGCCAGCTCGAACGCGGCGTTGCTCAGCTCGTACTCGCCCGCGTAGTGCGCGACGATCCCCGCGTACAGCGCCCGCAGCAACGCGTCCCCGGGATCCGCCTCGCCTTCCGGAGCGAGCTGCTCCAGCGCAGCGCCGGCGCGTCCGCTGGCCAGCATGCGGCGAAGGCGGTCGTCGCTCGTGCGCAGCCCGCTCGGCGCGACGTCGAACGAGCTGAACAGCCCCGCGCAGCCGCCGAGCGCGAGCGCCAGCAGCAGCGCGGCCGACCAGCGGCGGAGCATCGTGTCAGCGCGCCTGCTTCTCCAGCACGATGATCCGCTCACGGGCACGCGCGATCGCGTCCGCGAGCTTCGCGTACGCATCGCCCACCGCCTCGATCTCCTCCAGCTCGAGGCGATGGAGGAAGAGCCGGTAGCGGATCGACGCCTCGATCGGCCGGAGCTGCTTGTCCAGCACCGTGGCGATCCGGTACTCCAGCTCCACGTTGTCCGGCTGGAGGACCTGCGCCCGGTCGTACCGATCCAGCGCCGCATCCAGGTCGCCGCGCGCCACGAGATCATCCCCCTCGCGGACCAGCATCTCGGCGA
>QGVH01000023.1 GCA_003242735.1 bacterium
GCTTCAGCCTGGCCATGGGTAGATCGCTGAGGTTTCGGGTCTGCCCCCGCGGACTCCGGCTCTCCAACGAGAGCCACGCCCTCTTCAGACTCGCGTTCGCTCCGGCTCCGGTGCTGAACACCTTAGCCTCGCCCGCGAGGACAACTCGCCGGATCATAATGCAAAAGGCACGCAGTCACCCAGCACGATCCCGAAGGACCATACCAGGCTCCCACCGCTTGTAGGCACGTGGTTTCAGGTTCTCTTTCACTCGCCTCCCGGCGTTCTTTTCACCTTTCCCTCACGGTACTCGTGCACTATCGGTCGCGGG
This sequence comes from bacterium, assembly GCA_003242735.1. Classification (NCBI taxonomy): domain Bacteria; species bacterium. The sequence continues at coordinate 311 of QGVH01000023.1, forward strand.
CGAGTATTTAGCCTTGGAGGGTGGTCCCCCCAGATTCAGCCAGGGCTCCTCGAACCCCGGCCTACTCGGGTACCGGTGCCACCTCCCGCCGCACGCTCCGCCTACAGGGCTCTCACCTCCTACGGCGGGTCGTTCCAGACCGCTTCGGCTCGCATACGACAAGAGACGGGCTACGCCCCACACCGGCCCCACAACCCCGCAGGCCTCAACGACCTACGGTTTGGGCTCCTCCCCTTTCGCTCGCCGCTACTCAGGGAATCTCGCTTGATTTCTCTTCCTCCGGGTACTGAGATGTTTCAGTTCCCCGGGTTGGCCTCCTGAGACTTCCGCCCCAGGATGACGGGCCACTACGCCCGCCGGGTTCCCCCATTCGGACATCCGAGGATCTCAGCCCGCCTGCGGCTCCCCTCGGCTTATCGCAGCTTGCCACGTCCTTCATCGCCTGCCCGCGCCTAGGCATCCACCACGCGCCCTTCCGCGCTTGGCCAGTCCCCCTTTCTCTCCGCGAGAAAAAGTCCGAGACCGGCCCACACCTCGTTCCCAAGGCGCTCTTCTCCGGGCGCGCGCCTCCCGGCGCACGCCCCTCTTTCCCTCGAACCCCCGTTGTCAAACAACCGGGCCTGCTCGTGGCAGGCAGACTTATAAAATACGCCTCCCCCGCACCGCGGTCAAGCCCCCCGTCCCCCACCCCCTGGCGGCCGGTTCCGAGCCGCGTCCCGGTCACCCGCTCCCCCGCGGAGCCCGCCCCTGCCACCCGCATTGCGCCGGCGCCGCCGTCCCCGTATGGTCACCGCCGCAACGCAACGGACACGACACTCCGGCCCCGGAGCCGGATCGGGATGGTATGCGAGGGATGAGTTGGGCGCGGGTGAGCCCCCGTGGCGCGGCGCGGTGGCGCCGCGGGCACCCATGGATCTATCGGAGCGACGTGGTCGAGCCGCCCGCCTCCGGCCCGGGCGTCGTCGCCGTCCGGACCGTGGACGGCGCGCCGCTCGGCATGGCGCTGTGGAGCCCGGCCTCGACCATCGCGCTCCGCATGCTGACCTCCGAGGAGCGTGAGATCGGCCCGGACTTCTGGGCGGAACGGCTCGAGGCCGCCCTCGCCTACCGCGCCCGCCAGGGGCTCGCGGTCGAGAAGAACGACGCCGCCTGGCGCGTGATCCACGCCGAGGCGGACGGCCTGCCGTCGCTGATCGTGGACCGCTACGGCGATGTCCTCGTCGTACAGCTCCTCTCGGCAGGCCTGGAAGCGCGGCGTGCGGAGATCATCGACGTGCTCGTGCAGCGGCTCTCACCCCGGGGCGTGCTCGCGCGCAACGATGTGCCCGTGCGCAGCCACGAGGCCCTGCCCCGGCGCATCGAGGTGCTGTACGGCACCGTTCCGGACGAGGTCGTGGTCCGCGAGGGCGACGTGGCGTACACGGCCGCGTTGATGACCGGCCAGAAGACCGGCGCGTTCCTGGACCAGCGCGAGAACCGGTTCCGCGCGGGCGAGCTCGCGCGCGGACGCGCGCTCGACTGCTTCACCTACCACGGCTCCTTCGCGCTGCACCTGGCCCGCGCCGCCGAGCACGTGGTCGCGGTGGACTCCTCCGCGGCCGCCCTCGCCCGCGCAGAGCAGAACGCCCGCATGAACGGGCTGGAGAACATCGAGCTGCGCGAGGCGAACGTCTTCGACTTCCTGCGGGCGGAGGAGAGCGCGGGGGCACGCTACGACCTCATCGTCCTCGATCCGCCGGCGTTCGCCAAACGCCGGGAGGCGCTCGAGCGCGCGCTGCGCGGCTACAAAGAGATCAACCTCCGGGCGATGCGCCTGCTCGCGCCGGGCGGCTACCTGTGCACCTTCAGTTGCTCCTACCACGTGGGCCCGGACCTCTTCCGGGAGATGCTCGAACGGGCGGCCGCGGACGCGGGCCGTCCGCTGCGGTGGGTCGAATGGCGTGGGCAGGCGGCCGATCACCCGGCGGTCGTCCAGATCCCGGAAACCGCCTATCTCAAGGGGGCCATTCTCCAGGCGGTGTGACCGTCACAGGCCGGCGCGTTCCATGAGCTCGGGGACCTGCTCGCGGACGAGGTGGAATGCGCCGAGCGGGCCGTCCGCGTCGCCGTGCCAGTCCGATCCGCCCGACGCGAAGAGGTCGAGGGACGCGGCCAGCGTCCGCAGCCGCCGCGCGTCTTCGGCCGCGACCCGAGGCCTGAAGCACTCGACGCCGTCGAGCCCGAGCGCGGCGAGGCGGCGGGCCTGGGCCTCGAAGCCGTCGAGCGGCGGATGCGCCCACACGGCGAGCCCGCCAGCGAGGTGGATCAGCTCGATGGCGTGGGCGGGGGTGATCAGGTCCATCGGCTCGAACGCCGGCCGCCCGTCGCCGAGGTAGCGCTCGAACGCCTCCGCGATGCTGCCGACGTGGCCGCGGCGGACCAGTGCGCGGGCGATGTGCGGGCGGCCGAGCATCCGGGTCCGCGGCGGCGCCTCGGCGAGGACATCCTCCATGCTCACCGGGACGCCGAGGCCGTTCAGGCGCTCCACCATCGCCCGGACGCGCTCCTCCCGACGTCGCGCCGCAGAGCGGGCGTACTCGAGCAGCGCCGCGTGCGTCGGATCCACGAAGTAACCGAGGATGTGGAGCTCGGCTCCCATGTCCGAGGTCGAGACCTCCAGCGCCGGGATCACGCGCACCGCGTCCCCGGCCGCCTCGACCGCGGCCGGCACCCCGGCGGTCGTGTCGTGGTCGGCGAGGGCGACGACGTCCAGGCCGGCCGCCGCTGCCGCGCGCACCAGCCCGGCCGGGTCGAGACTGCCATCGGAGGCGGTGGAGTGGAGGTGCAGGTCAATGCGCATGGTGGTCCTCTTCGAGGCCGGGCAGTGCGTAGATGAAACGGGGCGCGGACACGAGCCCGCGCCCCGCCCGAACCCGCCGCCCGCGGTCCGCTACGCCGCCTCGGCGTGCTCGCTGAGAACGGTCACCTGGTCCCCGACCACCTGCAGGAAGCCGCCGGACACGGTGAACCGCTGCTCGACGTCGCCACGCCGGACGCGCAGCTCGCCGGTGCCGAGCAGCACCATCATGGGCGCGTGGCCGCGCAGGATGCCGACCTCGCCGTCCCATGCAGGCGCCACGACCAGATCCGCCTCCCCCTCGAACAACGTGCGCTCGGGGCTCAGCAGCGTGACGGTGAGGTGGTCGGCCGCCATGGCTCAGACCTCCACGCCCATGGCCTTGGCCTGCGCGATCACGTCCTCGATCCCGCCGACCATGTAGAAGGCCTGCTCGGGCAGGTGGTCGAACTCGCCGTTCACGACAAGCTCGAACGACTCGATCGTGTCCTCCAGCTTGACGTACTTGCCCGGCCGGCCCGTGAACTGCTCGGCCACGTGGAACGGCTGCGAGAGGAAGCGCTGGATCCGCCGGGCACGGCCGACGATGATCTTGTCCTCCTCCGACAGCTCGTCCATGCCCAGGATCGCGATGATGTCCTGGAGCTCCTTGTACCGCTGGAGCACCCGCTGCACCTCGGTCGCCACCCGATAGTGCCGCTCGCCGACGTAGTGCGGATGCAGGATCCGCGATGTCGAGTCGAGCGGGTCCACGGCCGGGTAGATCCCGAGCTCGGCGATGGAACGCGACAACACCGTCGTCGCATCCAGGTGCGCGAACGCCGTGGCCGGCGCCGGGTCCGTCAGGTCGTCCGCCGGCACGTAGATCGCCTGCACCGAGGTGATCGAGCCGTCGCGGGTCGAGGTGATGCGCTCCTGGAGCTCACCCATCTCGGTCGCCAGCGTGGGCTGGTAACCCACCGCGGACGGCATACGGCCGAGCAGCGCCGAGACCTCCGAGCCCGCCTGAGTGAAGCGGAAGATGTTGTCGATGAAGAGGAGCACGTCCTGCTTCTCGACATCACGGAAGTACTCGGCGATCGTGAGCCCCGTGAGGCCGACCCGCAGGCGCGCGCCCGGCGGCTCGTTCATCTGGCCGTAGACCAGCACCGTCGAGTCGAGCACGCCCGACGCCTTCATCTCGAGCCACAGGTCGTTGCCCTCACGGGTCCGCTCACCCACGCCGCAGAACACGGAGCGCCCGCCGTGCTCCGCCGCGATGTTGCGGATGAGCTCCATGATCACGACCGTCTTGCCGACGCCGGCGCCGCCGAACAAGCCGGTCTTCCCACCCTTGACGTACGGCGCGATGAGGTCGATGACCTTGATCCCGGTCTCGAAGATCTCGGTCTTCGGCTCGAGCGCCGTGAAGCGCGGCGGATCCCGGTGGATCGGCCAACGCTCCACATCCGGCGGGATCGGCCCCTGCATGTCCACCGGCTCGCCGATCACGTTGAGGATGCGCCCGAGCGCGGCCTCGCCGACCGGCACCGTGATCGGGCCGCCGGTGTCAATGACCTCCATGCCTCGCGTCACGCCGTCCGTCGAGGACATGGCCACCGCGCGGACCTGGTTGCGGCCGATGTGCTGCTGCACCTCGGCCACCAGGTTGATCTCCCGGCCGCCGTTGGACGGCGTGCCGCGAATGACCAGCGCGTTGTAGATCTCGGGCAGGTTCTCGGCCCCGAACTCCACGTCGATGACCGGGCCGATGACCTGAACGACCTTGCCGATGTTCCTTGTCATTCGTTCGTTCTCCCGGAGTGCCCCGGCGTGCGCGCTCGCGACGCACCGCCGCAGCCTGTTCGGGCGCCGCTACTCCAGTGCGGCGGCGCCGCCGACGATCTCGGCGATCTCCTGCGTGATCTGGGCCTGACGGGCCCGGTTGTACGTCCGGCGGAGCACCTCCAGCATCTCGCCGGCGTTGTCCGATGCGTTCTTCATGGCCGTCCGCCTCGCGCCCTGCTCGGAGGCCGCCGTCTCGACCAGTGCGCGATAGACGCTGTTGCGCACGTAGAGCGGCAGCAGCTTCGAGAGGATCTCGTCCGCCGAGGGCGAGAGGATGTAGTGCACCGCAGGCCCCTCCTTCAACTCCGCCGGCGGCTCGACCGGCAGGACACGCATCACCGCCGGAGGCGTGGACAGCGCCGACCGGAACTGCGCATAGACCACGTAGACCGCGTCCAGCTCCCCGCGCTCGAACGCCGCCATCAGCGGATCGATCAACGAAGCCGCATCCTCCGCGGTCGGCTTGTCCGAGATGTCCGTCCGCGTGCTCGCCAGCGGCTCGCGCAGGAAGCGGAAATAGCTGATCCCCTTCTTGCCGACCACGTGGAGCTCGACCTCGGCGCCGTCCTGACGCAGTCGGCCCACCAACCCTCGCGCCTCACGGATGAGGTTCGCGTTGAAGGCGCCGGCCAGCCCCCGGTTCGCCGTGAGCAGGACGACCGCCGCGCGCCGGATCGTCTCCGGACGGCGCAGCAGCGGATAGCGCTCCCGCAGTTCGGGGTCCAGCAGGCGCGCGATCACCGCGGTCAGATGTTGGGCGTACGGACGCGCCGCAGCCACGCGCTCGGTGGCGCGCTTCAGCTTCGACGTCGCCACCATCTCCATCGTGCGCGTGATCTGGCGCGTGTTCTCGATGGAGCGGATGCGCCGACGGATCTCCCGAACCTTCGCCATGGTCAGGCCCCCACACGAGCGGGCGCCGCCGACTGGGCGGCGAACGTCTCGCTGTACTCGCGGATCGCCTTGATGAGCTGCTGCTCGGTCTCGTCCGAGAGATCCTTCGTCGTGCGGATCGCCTCGCCCACCTGCGGATAGCGGTCACGCATGAACTCGTGGAAACCCGCCTCCCAGACGCGGATCTGATCCACCGGCACGCTGTCCAGGTAGCCGTTCGTCACGGCGTACAGGATCATGACCTGGTGCTCGACCGGCATGGGCGCGTACTGCGGCTGCTTGAGCACCTCGACCGTGCGCTGCCCGCGAGCGAGCTGCCGCTGCGTCGCCGGGTCCAGGTCGGAGCCGAACTGGGCGAACGCCTCCAGCTCGCGGTACTGGGCCAGGTCGAGGCGCAGGCGACCCGCCACCTTCCGCATCGCCTTGATCTGCGCCGAACCACCCACGCGCGAGACCGAGATGCCGACGTTCACCGCCGGCCGCACGCCCGCGTAGAAGAGGTCCGACTCGAGGAAGATCTGCCCGTCCGTGATCGAGATCACGTTGGTCGGGATGTACGCGGAGACGTCGCCGGCCTGCGTCTCGATGATCGGCAACGCCGTGAGCGAGCCGCCGCCGTACTCATCCGCCAGCTTGGCCGCACGCTCCAGCAAACGGGAGTGCAGGTAGAAGACGTCGCCCGGATACGCCTCACGCCCCGGCGGACGCCGCAGCACCAGCGAGATCTGCCGGTACGCCTGCGCCTGCTTGGTGAGGTCGTCGTAGACGACGAGCGTGTGCTTGCCCTGCCACATGAAGTGCTCGGCCATCGCACACGCCGCGTACGGCGCGATGTACTGCATCGCCGCGGGATCGCTCGCGTTGGCCACGACGACGATCGTCTTGTCCATCGCGCCGTGCTCGCGCAGCGTCTCGACCACCGAGGCGACCTTCCCCGCGCGCTGGCCGATCGCGCAATAGACGCAGATGACGTCCGTGTCCCGCTGGTTGATGATCGTGTCGATCGCGACCGCCGTCTTCCCGGTGCCGCGGTCGCCGATGATCAACTCACGCTGCCCCCGCCCGATGGGGATCATCGAGTCGATCGCCTTGATCCCCGTCTGGAGCGGCTCCTTCACGGGCTGCCGCAGCACGATGCCCGGCGCGACGATGTCGATCTGCCGACGGTCTTCCAGCGGCTCGATCGGCCCCTTGCCGTCCAGAGGCTCGCCCAGCGGATTGACCACGCGGCCCAGGTACCCCGCGCCCACCGGCACGTCGAGCACGCGCCCCGTGCGGCGCACCTGGTCGCCTTCCCGCAGCACCGTCCATTCCCCCAGAATGACGGCGCCGATGTTGTCCTCCTCGAGGTTCAACGCCAGCGCCGTCACCGTCTCGTTCGTCTCGCTCGACGTGATCTCGAGCATCTCGCTGGCCATGGCGTTGGTCAGCCCGTAGATGCGGGCGACGCCGTCCTTGACCTCGAGGACCTCACCGACCTCTTCGACCTTCAGGTCCTCCTCGTAGCGCTCGATCTGGCGGAGGAGGACGTCCTTTATCTCGCTCGCGCGGAGTTGGGTTTCAGTACTGGCCATGGTTCCGTTCGGGTTCGAGCCGAATCACACCAGGAGCGTCCTGGGTAGCTCCGCCGACAGCAACTGGCGACGCAGCGCGTTGAGACGGCTCCGCAGCGAGCCGTCGAGCACGCGGTCCCCGTAGCGCACGACCATGCCGCCGATGATCCTGGGGTCCGCCCGGAAATGCGGCACGACCGTGCGACCCAGCGCGGTGGACAGCGCCGCCTTGATCTCCTCGCGCATGCGTGCGTCGGGCTCGCGGGCCAACGTCACCTGCACGTGCAGCCGTCCCAGGTGCTCGTCGAGCAAGTCGTGGTACTCGCGGGCGATCTCGGGCAGCAGCCGCTGGCGTCCCTTGTCGATGACGACCAGCATGAAGTTCAGGAACGGTCGCGGCACGCGGTTGCCGAGCGCATCCGTCAGTACCCCCTTCTTCGCCGCCGGCTCCACCGTGGGTGACTCGAGGAACGTGCGGATCGCCGGCTCCGTCTCGAGCAACCCGGTCACGACGTCAAGGGCGTCGGCATAGGTTTCGAGCTGGTCGTGCCGCCGGCCGAGCTCGAACAGCGCCTCGGCGTAGCTGCGGGCGACGGTGGTCTCTCTCACTCAGCCGACCTCCACGCCCTGACGGCTGGCGCCGATGCGGTCCAGGTATTCGGTGATGATGCGCCGGTCGTCCTCGCTATCGAGCCGCTTCCCGACCAGCTTCGCCGCCGCGGCGAGCGACAGCTCCACGGCGTCCCGACGCAACGCTTCGAGCGCGCGCTCCCGCTCCCGCTCCAGCTCCTGGCGGGCGCGGGCGAGCAGCTCCTCCTGCTCCGCACGGGCGCGCTCCAGCATTTCCTGGCGGATCCGCTCCGCCGCCTGACGCCCCTCCGCGGTGATCTGCTGGGCCTGCTGCCGCGCCTCGGCGAGCTGGCGCTGGTGCTCCTGCATCAGCCGTTCGGCCTCGGCCCTGTCCCGCGCGGCGGCGTCGAGGATGTCCTGGATGCGACGCTCACGCGCTTCCAGTGCGCCGAGGATCGGCTTCCACGCGAACTTGGTCAGCACCGCCAGAAGCGCCAGGAAGATGATGACGGTCCAGATCATGAGGCCCGGGTTGATGCTGAACAGGCCTCCGCCTCCCCCGGCGTGTTCCTGGACGATCAGGAGAAGGTTCATGGCGTCCTTTCGGTTGCGCGTGCCGCCCGGCCCCGGGCACCGGGCAGAGACCGCCCGGCACCCGGGGCCGGCTGGCCCGCCGTCACAGCAGCTTGAACAGCAGCGCGATCACGAGACCGAACAGAGTCGCGCCCTCGATGAGCGCCGCCAGAATGATCGCGGCCGTCTGAATGTTGCCCGCGGCCTCGGGCTGCCGCGCGATCCCTTCCGCCGCCGCCGCGCCGATCCGGCCGATGCCGTACCCCGCGCCGATCACCGTCAGACCGACGCCGATCGCAGCGCCCAGCAGCGCAAGAAAGTTCTGCGCGTACTCAGGATTCGCGGCCTGCGCGGCCTCCTGCACCAACGTGAGCAGTGCATGCATCATCGAACCCTCCATGTCCCTGGGGGCTCATGGGTCGCATCGCTCCCCGCCAGCGCGCAGGACGGCCCCCTCCGCCCGGCGCCGCGGCAGCCGCTACCCGGCCATCCGGCCGCACGGCGTTCCCCGGCGCGCCCCGCCGGGTACGTTACGACGGGCGGTACCGAGCGACCCCGCCCGAAGGCGCGCCACCTGAGGGCGGGCGCGCTCGCCCGTGATCCCACCCCGTGCCGCGACCTCAGTGCGCATGGCGGATCAACCCGATGAAGACGGACGTCAGCATCGTGAAGATGTAGGCCTGGAGGAACGCGACGAACACCTCCAGCACCATGATCGCCGTCGCCATCGCCACCGGCCCCAACCACGGGATGATCAGCGCCTTGACCGCCTCGAAGACGAAGATCAGCCCGAGCAGCGCCAGGATCACGAAGTGCCCCGCCGTCATGTTGGCGAACAGTCGGATCGCCAGCGCGAACGGCTTCGTGAACTTCCCGAGCAGCTCGACCGGCGTCATGATCACCATCATCAACGCCCGGCCGACCGGACCCATGCCCTCGGGCGCGAAGAAAATCGTCTTCGCGTAGCCGCGCGGACCCAGCTCCCTGAACCCCGCCACCTCGATCGCGACCAGAGACATCAGCGCCAGGGCCGCCGTCACGGAGATGTTGCCCGTGGCCGTCGCGCCGAACGGGATCAGCCCGAGGAGGTTCGTGAACAGGATGAAGAAGAACAGCGTCAGCACGAACGGCACGTACCGCTCGCCCCCGTGCCCGATGTTCGCCATCGCGACCTCGTCGCGGAGGTAGATGACGAACGCCTCGACCAGGTTGGCCAGCCCGCTCGGCGCTTTCCCGGGATCCTGACGCGCCAGACGCCGCGCCGTCCAGATCATCAGCGCCGCCACCAGGACCGCGGCCAACAGCATGAAGACCACGTGCTTGGTCGGCGAGAGATCGATCGTGAGCGGCCCCAGGTGCAACGGCTCCCAACGCGGGAGGTGAATCGTCAGGCCGGGCAGCTCGAGCTCGTGCGAGTCCGTCACGTGGTGCAGGATCACCTCGCCGAGATCCGGCCCTTCCTCCTGCACGGCCGCGCCGAGCACGGACCACGCCCGCGTCATCATCATCTATTCGCTCCGTAGCCCCATCCGGAAAAAGATCGGTTCCAGCAGCAGCAGCACGAACAGGAAGCCCGCCAGGCCGAGCATGAGCGGCGCTGGCGGCCGGGCCTGCGTGCGCGCCAGCCACACCGCCGCCGCCAGGACGGCACCCAGACGAAGCAGCGTACCACCGCCCCAAGCCACGAAGAACCTCGCTCCTCGCGCGCTCACCAGCGCCGCGAAGCCGACCACCTGGATCACGTACGCCGCAACGGCCGCCGTGCGGACCGCGGCGGCGTCCTGGGGGCCGAGCCACACCGCGGCAACCAGGACTCCGAGCCCGACGGCCAGCCCGCTCGCGACCGCGTAACCCAGAATCGCACGCTGGCGCCCGCTCATTCCCGCTCCTGGCGACGTCGCTCTCGCTCGCGCGGTTCCACGACGAGATGGTAGTAGATGCTGTAGAATCCGGCGGCGGCCCCGACGAACGCGCCCACGATCATGAACAACGGTGTCGTCCCGAGCCAGCGGTCCACCCGCGACCCGAGGAAGAGGAACAGCCCCGTGCTTGCAGCCCACGTCAGCCCGTGTCCGAGGTACCGACCGGCCTCCTGCACCAGCCGCGGACGGGGCTTCGCCTGCCTCTTCTCCGCCACGGGACCTCCCCGGCCGTACGCCGTCGAGCCCAGTTAAGGTAGGCGCTTGTGAAATTTTTCGCAAGCTCCTCCCCGCTTGACCGCTGAACGAAGCGGCCCCTATCTTGCAAGTACTTTGCCCGGCGTGAGTTGGCGGGCCGAGCCACACCGCCGGCCGCCCCCGGCGCCGGCGCGCGGAACTCGGCTCTCCGCCAGTGGTAGACGGGGATGGACGCGCCGTACGGCCGGCGCGCCGTGCGCCTCCGGGCCAGGTGCCCGGGTCGGCGCCGACGGCGGCGCGGGGGCCGGCCAGCGGCACGGAACGCGCAGGTCCACGGATCGGTAAGGAAGTTCGGAAGTACCGTGAGACGCCATCGCCTCGCCGGTCATGGCCCCGAGCCGGGGCCGGGCGGGGCCGTTTCGTCCCGGGGGCCGATGCGAGCGCGCTGCCGGGAGCCGCGACAGCAGGAGCGAAGGGAGTAGGTGAAGAATGGAAGCGACAGTAGCCCGGCAGGTTCAGCCGGAGGAGCGAGACCTGGTCCTGCTGGAGCGGCTGGCCGAAGCGCGCAGTCGGCTGGAGGCGGAGATCGCGAAACGGGTGATCGGCCAGCAGGCCGTCGTGGAAGGGCTGTTGACCGCGCTCCTCGCCAACGGCCACGCGCTGCTGGTCGGCGTCCCCGGGCTGGCGAAGACGCTCCTCATCTCGACGCTGGCGGAGGCGCTGGAGCTGAAGTTCAGCCGCATCCAGTTCACTCCCGACCTGATGCCCTCGGACATCACGGGCACGGAGGTGCTGGAGGAAGACCGCGCGACGGGCAAGCGGCATTTCCGTTTCGTGCGGGGTCCCGTGTTCGCCAACGTGGTGCTGGCGGACGAGATCAACCGGACTCCGCCGAAGACGCAGGCGGCGCTGCTCCAGGCGATGCAGGAGCGGGCGGTGACGGTGGCGGGGGAGACGATCCCGCTGGAGCCGCCGTTCTTCGTGCTGGCGACGCAGAACCCCATCGAGCAGGAAGGGACGTACCCCCTGCCCGAGGCGCAGCTCGACCGGTTCATGCTCGAGCTGCGGATCGGTTATCCCACGCGTGAAGAAGAGGAGCGGGTGGCGCTCCAGACGACGGGGGCGGAGCAGCCGGAGATCGAGCCCGTGCTGGGTGCAGCGGAGCTGATCGAGCTCCAGGGGCTGGTCCGGCGTGTGCCTGCGCCGCCGTCGTTGGTGGCGTACGCGGTGCGGCTGGCGCGGGCGACGCGTCCGGAAGACGAGGCGGCGCCGGAGCTGGTCCGTCGCTACGTGAGCTGGGGTGCGGGCCCGCGTGCGTCGCAGTATCTGGTTCTGGGAGCGAAGGCGCGCGCGGCCATGGCAGGCCGTGCAATGCCGACCTACGAAGACGTCCGGGCGGTCGCGCCGCTGGTGCTCCGGCACCGCGTCGTGACGAACTTCCAGGCGGAGGCGGATGGGCGGAGCGCCGCGGACGTGGTGGAAGAGCTCATCGAGTCGAGTCGCGCATGGACTTAGGCCTGGATCGAAGTAGCCGAGGCTGGAAGCGCGCGCCGGTCGGGACCGGGCGATGCTTCCGCTGAGCCTTCTCCTCCTCATCGCGTTCGCCCTTTCGGCCTTCTTCACGACCGCAGAGCTGGCCGTCTTCTCACTGGGCGATTCGCGCCTCCGCACACTCGTTGACGAAGGCTTTCGCGGAGGTGCGGCACTGGCGCGCGTGCGTCAGCGGCCGCGCCGTGCGCTGGCGTTGCTGCGTCTGGGCGACGCGCTCGCGGACGCGTCGTGCGCGTTGCTGGCTGGCGTGCTGGGTCACCAGCTCTGGGGCGTCGCGGGGCTGATCGTGGGCGCGCTGGTGGCCGCGCTGGGCGTCGCAGCGATCGGCGAGCTGCTTCCCATGTCCATCGCGGCGCGACACGGTGTGCGGATCGCGCTGGTGCTCGCGCCGGGGCTGGACGTGCTCTGCAACGCGCTCGCGCCGGCCCTGGCGGTGCTGGAGCGGCTGGCGGGCGGGCAGGTGGGTCGGAACGGGAGCGCGGTGAGCGAAGCGGAGACCGAGCTCCGTCAGCTCACCGACCTGGGCCACACGGAAGGCGTGATCGAGGAGCAGGAGCGCCAGCTCGTCGAGCGTGCGTTCCACCTCGACGAGACCAAGGCCTGGGACATCATGACGCCCCGGGTGGACATCTTCGCCTGGCCGGACTCCCTGACGCTGGCCGAGATCGCGCCGCAGCTCGGCAGCGTTCCGTACTCGCGCATCCCGGTCTACGGCGAGAGCGTGGATGACATCACGGGCGTGCTCTATCTGCGGGACGCGTACCAGGCGCTCATCTCGGGCCAGAGGGATGTGCAGCTCCGCAGCCTTGCCCGCGAGCCGCTGGTGGTGCCCGGCTCGGTCCCTCTCACCAAGCTGCTGCGCGATTTCCAGACGCGGCGCATCCATCTCGCCATCGTGGTGGACGAGTACGGTGGGACGGATGGGCTGGTGACGCTCGAGGACGTGCTCGAGGAGCTGGTCGGCGACATCGCGGACGAGATGGATGTCGCGGAGGAGGAGCCGCTGACCCGGGTCTCGCGCAACGAGGTCATTGCCGCGGGAGACGCGGACCTGCGCGAGATCAATCATTTCTTCAACACGTCGTTCCCGCAGCTCGAGCACCGCTCGTTGAACGGCTATCTGCTCGAAGAGCTCGGGCGGGTGCCGGCGGTGGGCGAGCGGCTGGAGCGGGACGGCATCGAGATCGAGGTGCTGGAAGCGACCGAGACGCAGGTGCTGCGCGCCCGGCTGCGGCGCCTCACGCCGCTGGCCGATGCGACGGGAGAGGACGAGGCGGCTGTGGAACGGGCCGCCGAGGGCGAGCCCACGGCGGCCGCGCCGCCGGACCGGGCGCCGGAACCGGCGGCGAGGACCGTCGCTGAGCATGCCGCCGCAGAGGCGGGCGAGCCTGCCGCGGCGTCAAACGAGCCTGTCACGGCGCCGAATGAGCGCGTGGTGCGCGTGCCCGCGGCGCCCTCCGGGAACGCGACCGCGTCCCGGCCGTCGCTGCAGACGCCCTCGTACCAATCCTGAGGCGGCGGCCGGGGGTCAGACCGTGACGCCGCCCTGCCGCCGGCTCTCCTGATAGGCCGCGAGCACACCGAGGACCTCGTCGATGTCGGCCTCGGTGTGCTCGGCGCTCACCTGGAAGCGGATCTCCTCGTCTCCCCTCGGCACGACCGGGTAGCTCAGCCCGGTCGCCAACACGCCGTGCTCCCGCAGGTACGCGACCAGCTCCCGCGTGCGCTCCGTGTCCCGGATCATGAGCGGCACGACCGGGTGCTCGCCCGGGATGACCTCGAAGCCGAGCTCGATGAGGCCTGCCTCGAAGCGGCGGGTGAGCGCCCGCAGCCGGTCGAGCAGGCGGCGCCCCTCATCGCTGTCCAGGATCTCGAGCGCGCGCAGCGCGGCGGCCGCCTCGGCGGGCGTGATCGGGTTCGAGTAGATGTAGAACGGCGACGTCTCGCGCAGGTAGCCGATGACGCTGGCCGAGGACGCGACGTAGCCGCCGTTGACGCCGAGCGCCTTGCCGAGCGTCGCGATCAGGACGTCCGCGGGCGGCGAGCCGGTGTACTCCTCGGTTCCGCGGCCCGTGGCGCCGAAGGCGCCCACGCCGTGCGAGTCATCCACGACGACGATCACGTTCTCCTCGAACCGGTCGTCGTACGCCCGCGCCAGCTCCATGATGCGGTCCAGCGGCGCGTGGTCGCCACGCATGCTGAAGATGCCGTCGGTCACCACGACGACCCGGCGTGCGCGGCCGGCCGCGTCGGCGAGGGCGCGTTCCAACGCGGCCATGTCGAGGTGAGGATAGACCACCTTGTCCAGCGGCCGTGCCAGCCGGATCCCGTTGATGATGCAGTTGTGGTTGAGCTCGTCGCTGATGACGATGGTCTGGTCCGTGATCAGCGGGACCAACGTGCCCACCATGGCGGCGTAGGCAGAGCTGAAGAGCATGGCCGCCTCGCGCCCGTGGAACGCGGCGAGACGACGCTCGAGCTCGACGTGGGGCGCGTACGTGCCGCTGATGAAGCGGACGGCGCCCGGCCCCGCGCCGAAGCGCTGTGCGGCCTCCTCCTCGGCACGGATGATCTCCGGCCGCAGGCCCATGCCGAGGTAGGAGTTCGAGTTCATGCGGATGAACTGCTTGTCGCCGTACCCCTCGAGCAGGAAGCGCGGCCCGCGCGGGCCACTGGCGGGGATCACGGCGGTGACCACGGCCTCGGCGCCCTTGGCGGTGCCGCGGCGCCGGAGCTCTCCAACGTGGGCGTCGAGGACGCCCGTCAGCCGGTCGAGCGGCATGGCATCATCTCCTCGTGAACAGGCGTAGCGGTCAGGCCGGCGGGTCCGCGGCGCCCACGGCCTGGTCCGCGCGCACCGAGAGACGCTCCAGCATGTCCGCCGTCATGGCCTCGAGGTCGTACCGGGGCTGCCAGCCCCACTCGGCGCGCGCGGCCGAGTCGTCGATGCGGATGGGCCAGGAGTCGGCGATGGCCTGACGGACGGGGTCGATGTCGTACTCGATGCGGAACCCCGGCAGGTGCTTGCGGATGGCCTCGGCGAGGCGGGCCGGCGTGACCTGCATCGCGGTGATGTTGAACGCGTTCCGGTGCCGGAGCCGCGAGGGGTCTGCCTCCATCAGCTCGATGGCGGCGCGCACGGCGTCCGGCATGTACATCATGTCGAGCTGGGTGTCCGCCCGCAGGAAGCACGTGTAGTGGCCGTGCCGGACGGCGTGGTGGAAGATGTCCACGGCGTAGTCCGTCGTGCCGCCGCCGGGCGGGGCGCTGTGGGAGATCAGCCCGGGGTAGCGGACGCCGCGCGTGTCCACGCCGTACTTGAGGTGGTAGTAGTCGCACAGGAGCTCTCCAGCGACTTTCGTGATGCCGTACATCGTGGTCGGCCGCTGGATGGTGTCCTGCGGTGTGCCGTCGCGCGGCGCGCCGGGCCCGAACGCGCCGATCGAGCTGGGTGTGAAGACCGCGCAGCCGCGCTCGCGCGCGACCTCGAGCACGTTGAGCAGCGTGCCGATGTTGATCTGGTAGGCGCGCAGCGGCGTCTGCTCCGCGACGGCGGACAGCACGGCGGCCAGGTGGTAGATGGTACCGACGTCGTAGTGTCGCACCGCGCGGTCGATGGCTTCGGCGTCGCTGCAATCGAGGATGAGGGCCGGCCCGTGGTCGTCGGAGATCGGCCGGAGGTCCGACGCCACGACGGCGTCGTCCCCGTACCGCGCGCGGAGCGCGGCAACGAGCTCGACCCCGATCTGTCCGGCCGCGCCGGTCACCAGGATTCGCTTCACGTTCTGCCCCGTGCGTGGCTGTGCTGCGGACGCGATCGTCGTCGGCGCGCGTCCGTGGGCGCCGGGACGATGCGGCGTGTCGGTCATCGTTCCGCGCAATCTAGTGCAATCGGCCGACACGCGACACCCTGGGCCGGGGGGCGACGGGCTTTCGCGGCGGGGCGTCGGGATCTAAGTTCGGCGGTGACAGGGCTGGACAGCAGGCACGACGGGCGGGAGAGATGGCGTACATTATTCCGCATCACGGGGTTTCCCCGAGAGTCCACCCCACCGCCTTCGTGGCGCCGACCGCGGTGCTCATCGGGGATGTGGAGGTCGGGCCGGAGTCGAGCATCTGGTTCGGCGCGGTGCTGCGCGGCGATCATCCGGAGCACGGCATCCGCATCGGCGCCCGGACGAGCGTGCAGGACAACTGCGTGTTGCACGTGAGCGCGCGGGGCCCGACGATCGTGGGCGACGACGTCACCGTCGGGCACGGCGCGGTGTTCGAGAGCTGCGAGATCCGCCGCGGCGCGCTGATCGGCATGAATGCGGTGATCCTCCAGGGCGCGGTGATCGGCGAGGAGGCGCTGGTGGCGGCGTTGAGCGTGGTGCCCGAGGGCATGGTGGTCCCGCCGCGGACGCTGGTGGCGGGGGTCCCCGCACGAGTGAAGAAGGAATTGTCTGGAGAGGCGGCGCGCTGGATCCGGGAGAGCGCGCCCCACTACGTGGAACTGGCGCGGACGTACCGGAGCGCCGGGATCGGTGAGGGAGCGTGAGCGGACAACGGCCGGATGCAGTGGTGATCGGCGGCGGCGCCGTCGGTTGCGCGAGTGCGTGGGAGCTGGCGCGCCGGGGCCTGCGGGTCGTCGTGGTGGAGCGCGGCACGCCGGGCGGTGAAGCCACCTGGGCGGCCGCGGGCATGCTCTCGGTGATGCCGGAGGGCGATCGGCCCGACGCGCTGTACGCCCTGGCGCGGGCGAGTCACGACCGCTACCCCGGGTTCCTCCGTGCGGTGCGTGAGGCGACCGGCGCGATCGTCGAGCTGCGGGAGTTGGGCAACCTGCGGGTCGCCCTCAGCGACGACGCGGCGGAGGCGCTGCGGCGGGAGGTGGAGCGGGAGTGGGCGGCGGGTCTCGAGGCCGAATGGCTGGACCCGGCCGCGGCCCGCGAACTCGAGCCGTCGCTGGCAGGGACCATCCGGGCGGCGGCGCTGACGCAAAGGGACGCCCACGTGGACAACCGGCGTCTCGGCCGGGCGCTCTGGGCCGCCGCGGCCGCCGCCGGGGTCGCGTTCCGGCTGGGGGTCCCCGCCGCCCGCGTGGTCTTCGGGTCGGGGGGCCAGGTCGCGGGCGTGGAACTGGCCAGCGGCGAGCGGATCGACGCGGGGGCGGTGGTCGTCGCGGCCGGGAGCTGGAGCGGCACGCTCGGCGGTCTGCCGCGCCCGCTGCCGGTCCACCCCGTCCGGGGCCAGATGCTGGCCGTGGAGGCGGTGCCGCCGCTGGTCCGGCGCATCGTCATGGGCAGCGCGTGCTACCTCGTCCCCGCATCGGATGGCCGGGTGCTGGTGGGCGCCACGGTGGAGCGGGCGGGCTTCGATCGCCGCGTCACGCCGGCCGGGCTGCGGAACCTGGTCAGCGCCGCCATCGCCCTCGTCCCCGACCTCGCCGAGGCGCCGATCGTCGAGACGTGGGCCGGCCTGCGGCCGGGAACGCCGGACGGCTTCCCCGTCCTCGGCGCGGACCCGGAGGTCGCCGGCCTCGTCTACGCCACCGGCCACTTCCGCAACGGCATCCTCCTGACGCCGATCACGGCGGAGATCGTGGCCGATCTCGTCACCGGCCGGCCCCCGGCCGTCGGCCTCGAGCCCTTCTCGCCCACGCGGTTCACCGAGCCATGAGCGCATCAGGCGAGCGGCAGCCCGATCCCGATGGCGGGCCCGCGCCGGCGGTAGAGGGCGAGCCCACCGGCGGGGCGGCGGCGCCGGCTCCGGAGGACGTCGCCCCGGAAGCGCCGGTCTGCGACGTGTGCGGCTCGCCCATGTACGAGCGGCACTGCCGCATCCTCTGTCCGCGCTGCGGCTATCAGCGGGATTGCAGCGACCCGTAGGCCGGCCCCGTCCCTCGGCCCTCACGCCGCGGGGCGCCGGGTCCGGCTGCGCGGCACGGGTACCCGGGCCGGGCGGCCGCGCTCGTCCTCGAAGGAGAACAGCAGATCCGGCGTGTGCTCCGCGATCCAGTCGGCCAGCGCCTCCGGGTCGTGACCGGCGCGCTCGACCCGGTCGTTCGCGAACCGGAAGTTCACCGCGAACCACTGGAACCCGCCCTCCCGGACCCACGGCGCAGGCTCGCTGAACGCCTCCACGAACCCGGCCGCATCCGGGAAAGCGGCGTTGAGCTCCTCGTACATCTCCTGGAGCGCGAGGTTGAGAGGGTCGTCGCCGCCGAACCCCGGAACGGGCGAGCGCCCGCGCAGGAAGTCCTCGGCTTCTTCGGGGCGGAACAGGACCCGCACCTGTTTCGGCGGCGCCTCGATCCGTCGAGCCATTCCCTTTCGCCTCCCTTCTCCACTAGACCCGGGATTCAAGGACCGCGCCGCGCCACAGACGGCTCAGCCGGCGCCGGAGAGGAGGCCCCAGTACCAGCGGATCAGCTCATCGCCCCATCCGTGCGTGACCGCGGCGCCGAGGGCGAGGAAGATGCCGAACGGCACGAGCCGCTTGGTGAACAGGGTGATCGGGCCGAAGATGAGGGTGCCGAGGAGCGCGCCGAGGAAGATGGTCAGCAACGCGCCCCACGGCCCGACGAAGGCGCCGACCATCGCCATCATCTTGATGTCCCCTCCGCCCATCGCCTCCTTGCGGAGCAGCCACTGCCCGGCGACCGCCACGAGGTAGAGGGCCCCGAACCCCACGGCCGCACCCGCGGCCGCGCAGAGGAACGGCATCCCGCCGGGTAGCGCGGCGAACGCGAGCCCCAGCAGCAAGCCGCCCACCGAGAACTCGTCCGGGATGATGTACTCGCGGGCGTCCGTGAGGGCGATGCCCAGCAGCAACGTGAGGAAGACCGCGCCGGACAGCGCCGCGAGCGTCGGGCCGAAGCGCGCGACCATGGCGACCCAGATCGCCCCGGTGGCCAGCTCCACCAGCGGGTACTGGAGCGAGATCCGCCCCCCACAGCCGCGGCAGCGCCCGCGCAACGCGATGTAGCTCGCCACCGGGATGTTCTCGTACCAGCGGATCGACCGCTCGCAGCGGGGGCAGCGCGAACGCGGTGTGACGACGGAAAGCCCCGCCGGCAGCCGGTACACGCACACATTGAGGAACGAGCCGATCGCGAGCCCCGCGAGTGCGGCGTAGACCAGCACGAGCCCGTTCATGACACGCCTCCGCCCGTCCGAGTCAGGAGGAACAGCAACACCGCCGCCGCGACCGCCACGTTGAGCGACTCGGCCTCCGGCCGGATCGGGACCGCCAGGAGTTCCTCCGCCGCCGCCCGCACGGCGGCGCCCAGCCCCGCTCCTTCGTTGCCGACCGCCAAAGCCGCCCGCTGCGGCGGCCGGACCTCGTCCACGGGCCGACCCTCCGCGGCGGCGCCGTACAGCGCGAAGCCGTGCCGGTGCAGCCACTCGAGCAGCGTATCCAGATCCGTCTGCACGATGGGGATCCGGAACGCCGCGCCGGCGGCGGCGCGCACCGACTTCGGGTTCCACGGGTCCACCGTGCCGGGCAGCACCGCGACGAACGCGGCGCCGAACGCGTCCGCCGTCCGCACCAGCGTCCCGAAGTTACCGGGATCCTGCACGCCGTCCAGGACCAGAACCGTCGCCGGCCCCTCGACCCGGATCGCTCCCAGATCGTGCCTGGGGATCTCCGCGACGGCCAGCACACCCTGAGGCGACTCCGTGGCCGCGAATTCGGCGAGCACCCGGTCCTCGACCCGGCGCAGCACGTCCAGCCCTGCGAGCCGCTCTGCGAGCCGGCGCCCACGCTCGGTGTCCTCCAGAGTGGGCGATGCGACCACCAATCGGGGGGCGACCCCCGCATCGAGCATCGCCTCCACCAGCCGCACGCCCTCGGCGAGGAAGAGCCCTTCTCCCTCCCGATACTTTCGGCGTTTCAGGGAGCGCAACCGCTTCTGCTCGGAACGGCTCAACACGTTGTCACTCCGTGGAATACGACTTGCTCCCCTGGGTTCTCGGGGCGACACGTTCCCTCAAAGGAGATCGGACGGCGATGGTTCGTGTTCTTTCCCGGACGGCGCGCCGCACGTTGATCGGAATCGCCGCAGGCGGCGCTGCCCTCGCGGCGAGTTGCGCGATCTCGCCCCGCCAGGAGGTGGAGCTGGGGCGGACGTACGCGGCGCAGATCAACCGGGAGCTGCCGATCATCGAGGATCCGGCGGTGAACCGGTATCTCAACGTCCTCGGTCAGCGGATCGCCGCAGGCGGCACGCGCAACCTGAACTACACGTTCTACGTGGTGAACACCGACGCGGTGAACGCCTTCGCGATCCCCGGAGGCTTCATCTACGTGAACCGCGGGCTGATCGAACGGACGGACAACCTGGCGGAGCTGGCCGGCGTGCTGGCCCACGAGATCGCGCACGTCGAGGAACGGCACGGCGCGGAGCAACTCGAGCGGGTGCAGCGCGCCAACGTCGGGCTCTCGCTCGCCTACATCCTGATCGGCCGCGCGCCGACGGGCCTGGAGCGCGCGGCGATCCAGGTGGGCGGCGCTGCCGTGTTCGCCCGCTACAGCCGGGAGGCGGAGCGGGAGGCGGACGCGAAGGCGATCCCCCTGCTCGTGCGGGCGGGGATCGACCCCAACGGCCTGGTGACCTTCTTCATGGAGCTGATGGAGGCGCGTCAACGGCAGCCGAATCTGCTGGAGCAGTGGTTCTCCACGCACCCCACGACCGAGGAACGGATCGCGGAGGCGCGCGCCCAGATCCGGCAGATCCCGGCCTCGCAGTTGCGCGGCTTGACGGTGGACACGCAGCAGTACCGGGAGTTCCGTGAGCGAGTCCGGCGACTGCCGCCGCCGCCGGCGCAGTTCCGGGCGCAGCGCTGAGGCGCTCCGCGAGGGCTCGGGGTGGTCGAAACCGCTCCGAGCCCTTACGTTCCCGGGACGATCGTGCGAGGAGGGCAGAACCGAATGATCCCGGTAGCGTTGACGATCGCGGGCAGCGACAGTGGCGGGGGCGCCGGCATCCAGGCGGACCTGAAGACGTTCCACGCCTTCGGCGTGTTCGGCACGAGCGCGATCACCGCGCTGACGGCGCAGAACACGTTGGGCGTACAGGCCGTGCACGCGGTGCCGCCCTCGATGGTCGAGGCCCAGATCAAGGCCGTGGTGGAAGACCTCCATCCCGCGGCGTGCAAGAGCGGCATGCTGGCCACGGCGGAGCTGGTGGAGACCGTCGCACGGTGCGTGCGCGAGTACGGGTTGCACAAGGCGTACGTGCTGGACCCCGTCATGGTCTCCACCAGCGGGCACCGGTTGCTGGACGAGGACGCGGAGCAGGCCGTGGCCGAGCTCCTGCTCCCCGTGTGCGCGCTCGTCACCCCGAACCTCGACGAGGCCGCGATCCTCGCCGGCCGACCGGTGACGGATGAAGCGGGGATGCGCGACGTCGCCGAGCGGCTGGTGGCGCTGGGCGCCGGGGCCGCGCTCGTCAAGGGCGGACACCTCGCCAGCGAGACCGTCGTGGATGTGCTGTTCGACGGCCGCGAGTACCGCACGTGGGTCCGGCCGAAACTCGAGACGCGCAACACGCACGGCACGGGCTGCACGCTCTCGGCCGCGATCGCGGCCGGCCTGGCGCGGGGCCGCTCGCTCGTGGATGCGATCGAGGACGCGCTGGACTACGTGCACCGCGCGATGGTGGAAGCGCCGGACCTCGGTGCCGGCCACGGCCCGCTCAATCACTTCGTTCCGGCCCGGCGGAAGGCCGCGGTCTGAACGCCATCCTCACGGCCGCGCCGGGTCGCCGGCGCCCGGCGTGGCCGCGTCCGCCAGCCACCAGCGCGGCAGGTTGACCAGCGCCCCCCGGATGTCCATCTCGACGCCCTGCACCCGCTCTCTGATCGCGTAGAGGTGCGGGGAGTAGTACAGGTACGTCCAGGGCTGGTCGTCCCGGAGGATCTCCTGCACCCGCCGCCACAGCGGCCGCGCCGCCTCCCGGTCCACCGTCGCCGCCGCACGGTCCAGGAGCGAGTCCAGCTCGGGGTTGCTGTACGCCGCGATCTGGTATGGTCCGCCGAGCGCGGAGCTGTGGTACATCTCGTGGAGGTTGATCCGGAAGTCGCTGTTCCAGCCCATCAACACGGCTTCGAAGCGCTTGGGGTTGGCGCTCAGCTCGCCGATCAGCGTGTTGAACTCGGTGGGGCCCGCGGTCACCGTGACGCCGATGGCGGCGAGATCGGCGCGGATGAGCTCCGCCATGTCGCGCTGGAAGGCGTTGCCCGCAGCGGTCTTCAGCGTGAAGGCGAAGTCATGGCCGTTCGGGTCCTCGAGACGGCCGTCGCCATCCCGATCAATGAACCCGGCCTCCGCGAGCAGCGCCCGCGCCGCAGCCGTGTCGTACGGGAGCGGAGCGATGCTCGGATCGTACGCCCAGTGGTGCGGGCTGATCGGTCCGCTGGCCAGCTCTCCGTAGCCGGCCCGGTGGGCGATCAGCCGTTCGCGGTCGATGGCCATGGCGAGAGCGCGGCGCACCCTGGCGTCCGCGAAGCGAGGGTCGGCCCCGTTCCAGCCGATGAACGTGTAGTTGCGCGCGGGGCGGACGATGGCGCGGATCTCCGGGTGCGCGTCGAGCTCCCGGAGCTGATCGGCGCGGGGACTCAGGATGAGGTCGGCCGTGCCCGCCATGAGCTCGACCACCTGCGCCGCGTTGTCCGGGATCGTCCGCCACACCACGCGGTCGATGTACGGCCGGCCGCCCAGCGCCTCCGGGAAGTCGGGGTTCGCCTCGAAGACCCACCGGTCGTTGGCCCGCGCCGAGACGAACCGGAACGGCCCGTTGCCGACCGGCTGCTTGTTGAAAGCGGCCGTCCGGAGCCGCTCCGGAGGGACCGTGTCCAGCAGATGGCGCGGCATGATGGGGGCGAACGGCCAGCTCGCCAGCGGGTCGCCGTGTGGCCGGAAACGGAAGCGGATGGTGAAGGAGTCCAGCACCTCCGCGTGCGTCCAGTGCTCGAAGTAATGGCCGATGCTGGAGCCCGTCCCCGGATCGCGGGCGCGCTCGAAGGTGAACAGCACGTCGTACGCCGTGGTCGGGACGCCGTCGTGCCAGCGCACGTCGCGGCGGAGGTGGAACACCACGGCGGTGTCGCCCATCAGCTCCCACCGCTCCGCCAGGTATGGCTCGAACCCGAGGTCCGGCCCGTAGCGGATCAGCGGCATGAACAGGACGTAGCTCAGGAACTCCTGGGTCCAGACCTCCGTGCTGACCAGCGAGTTCATCAGCTCGAGGTCGTTGGGCCCGGCGATCACCAGGGTGCCGCCGTACCGCGGCGCGGGCTCCGCGGCTCTCGCCGCCTGGCCGCTGCGATCGACGCACCCGGCCGTCCCCAGGATGGCGACGACAAGCGCGAGTCGCAGGGCACGTCGTGCCTCGAGTCGCGACGCAGGACGTGGAGACATACGCTGGCTCCGTGAACGAACGGATCCCGAGCGGGGTCGAGCGGCTGTCGATGGGAACACCGGGAGCGGAAAATGTCGCGCGGCGGCGCACGGAGATCAAGTGCGCCCCTTCGCGGGGGCGAGCGCGGCCGGCCGGTCGAGGCGCCGCGCCTGACAAGCCGCGTTGACGTCTACCGTCACCGGCCGCGGGACGTGTACGGGCGACGTCGTCAGGCGACCTCCACGTCGGGCAGACGCTGGATCTCGCGGAGCACGCCGGCCAGCAGCGTGCGCAGGCGGGGGACCGCGGCCGCGCCGATGGCGAGGACCTCTTCGTGGTCCAGGGACTGAGCGGAGAGGCCTGCGCAGAGGTTCGTGACGAGCGAGATCCCCAGGACCCGCACCCCCATCGCCCGCGCCACGATGACCTCCGGGACCGTGCTCATGCCGACGACGTCGGCGCCGAAGCGCTGCAGCATCCGGATCTCGGCCGGCGTCTCGTACGATGGGCCGGTCACGGCGCAGTAGACGCCACGGTGGAGGGGGATCCCCGCGTCGAGGGCGACACGCTCGGCGATGGCCGCCAGCTCCGGGTCATACGGGCGTGACATGTCGGGGAACCGCTCGTCCCCGGGCACGACCGGGCCGATGAGCGGGTTGCGCCACATGAAGTTGATGTGATCGTCCAGGATCACCAGGTCGCCGGGCTGCAGCGTGGTCCTGAGCGCCCCCGCGGCGTTGGTGACGATCATGGTCCGGGCCCCGAGCGCCGCCGCGACGCGCACCGGGATCGTGACGCGCTCGGGCGGATGCCCCTCGTACAGGTGGTAGCGTCCTTGCATGACGAGGCACTCGACGCCCTCCAGGGTGCCGGCGATGAGCATCCCCGCGTGGCCCTGGACGGTCGCGGGCGCGAAGCCGGGGATCTCCGCGTAAGGGATGCGGACTGGATCCTGGATGTCCGCGGCCGCCTCACCCTGTCCGCTGCCCAGGACGAGCAGCACTCGGGGGCGCCGCGTGATGCGCTCCCGCAGGTAGGCGAGGGTCGGGGTGAGGTCGAGGGGAGCCGGGCTCATAGGATCATTCCGGCGATGGTCGCGGTCATGAATGCAGCGAGCGCGCCACCGATCATCGCCCGCAGGCCGAGTCGGGCGAGGTCGCTGCGCCGGGACGGGGCGATGCCGCCGATGCCGCCGATCTGGATGGCGATCGAGGCGAAGTTCGCGAAACCGCACAGCGCGTACGACGCGATGATCACCGATCGCGGGGACAGGTCGGCGCCCTCGCCGACGAGCGTGGCGAGCTGGAGGTAGGCGACGAACTCGTTGAGCACCGTCTTGATCCCGAGCAGCGCGCCGACCTGCACCGCATCCTCCCACGGCACGCCCATCAGCCACGCGATCGGCGCCAGCACCCAGCCGAGCAGGACGTCCAGCGTGACGCGCTGATCGGCGCCGAGCGCCCCGACATCCCGCAACAGGGCCGTGAGCCCCACCGTGTCCCCCACCCAGCCGAGCAGCGAGTTGATCAGCGCGATCAGGGCGATGAACGCGAGCAGCATCGCGCCGACGTTGAGCGCCAGCGTGAGGCCCTCGCCAGCGCCCCGGGCCGCCGCATCGATCACGTTGGCGTCCGGCGACTCCACCGCGACCTTGAGGGTGCCGCGCGTCTCCGGCTCGCCCTTCTCGGGGACCATGAGCTTGGCGACCGCGAGCGCGGCGGGCGCGGACATGACACTCGCCGCGAGCAGGTGGCCCGCGATGTCCGGAACGTAGGCGACGAGCATCCCCACGTACGCCGCCATGACCCCGCCCGCGACGGTGGCGAAGCCGCCGACCATGATCGCCATCAGCTCGGAGTTGGTCATGGTGGCGACGAACGGCTTCACCATCAGCGGCGCCTCGGTCTGGCCCAGGAAGATGTTGCCCGCGGCCGAGAGCGTTTCCGCGCCGGACGTGCGCATGGTCCGCATCATGACCCATGCGACCCCTCGGACGACCCACTGCATGATGCCGAGGTGGTAGAGCACGGTCATGAGCGAGGAGAAGAAGATGATGGTGGGCAGCACGTTGAACGCGAAGAACGCGCCGGTCTGGGCGACGAGTCCGGGCGTCTCCGCGATCGGCGCGTTGCCCAGCGCCTCGCCCGTGCCGACCGGGACGTTGTTCCAGACGAGGTTGCCGAAGACGAAGCGCGCTCCCTCGACGGTGAAGCCGAGCAGCGCGACGATCACGGTGTTGAGCGCGGCGAAGATCCGCTCGCCGATGGGCGTCCGCAGGATGAACAGTGCGAAGACGAACTGCAGGCCGGTGCCCCAGATGACCACGCGCCAGGGGACCGAACGGCGGTCCACGCTGAGCAACCATGCGATGCCCAGCATCGCGACCAGCCCGACGGCCGAGACGAGGCGGCCGTGCCACGGCGTGTCGATCTCCGCGCGGGCACGGGTGATCGCCCGGGCGGCGGCCGGCATGACCTGTGACGTGTCGGCGCTGGGAGCGACCGCGACGCTGTCGCTGGCCTTCGTGGCCTCCTGCGCGCCCGCGGCGAAGGCGCCTGCGCCGAGCAACAGCACGCCGAGGCCCCACAGAAGGAGGAGGCCGCGCGGGGGCAAAGACCGCATCGTCCGGCTCCGGTGGGACGTGGGGTGATGGGGGTCAGGCGACGGTGCCGGGCATGGGCGCCCGGTATCCGAGGCGCTGCAGTTCTTCTTCGATCGGCGGCGCCAGATGACCATAACAGTGCACGAGTTCCACGCCGCTGGACGTGCCGATGCGGGTGGCGCCCGCGGCGATCATGCGCAGCGCGTCCTCGCACGTGCGGATGCCGCCGGATGCCTTGACGCCCAGGTCCCGGCCCACGACGAGGCGCAACAACGCCACCGCCTCGGGCGTGGCGCCGCCCGCCGGGTGGAACCCCGTGGACGTCTTGACGAAATCGGCGCCGGCCTCGCGGCACAGGGCAGCGGCCTTGATGATCTCCATGGGCTCCAGCGCGGCCGTCTCGAGGATCACCTTGACCAGCGCGCGACCCGCCGCCGCTTCGACGACGGCGCGGATGTCCTCCTCGACGGTGCGCCAGGCGCCCTCTTTGATGCGCCCGATCTGGGCGACCATGTCCAGCTCCGTCGCGCCGCGGGCCATCGCATCCTCGGC
The DNA here is from genome assembly GCA_003242735.1 of bacterium. NCBI lineage: Bacteria > bacterium. The sequence goes on from QGVH01000023.1 coordinate 26,772, forward strand.
CTCTCGGACCTTGACCGCGGTGGTGCTGGCGCCCAGCGGGAAACCGATCACGGTCGCGACCGCGACAGGGGAGTCGGCTAGCTCGGCCGCGGCGAGATCGACCCAGGTCGGATTCACACACACGGCCGCGAAGCCGTACTGCCGCGCCTCGCGGCACAGCTCGACGATGTCGGCCGAGGTCGCCGTCGGGCGCAAGAGCGTGTGGTCCACGTAGCGGGCGATGGACGGCACGCTCCCCTCCCCTGCTCCCGGCGCGGGCGCGGGGGCGGATGCGATGTCCGCTGCCGCCGGGGGCGACGGCTGCGCTCCCCCCTCTCCGGCCGCGTTCGACTGCGCGCCCCGGCTCGCGACACGCTCGGCATCCTGGTGCCCGCTCACGCGCCCTCCCTCAGGAGATCGGTCCGGTCCACGACCCCGACGAACACGGGCCGGGCCGGCATGCCCTCGTCATCCAGCACCGTGCGCCCGGAGCCGCCGCCCCGCGGGACCGGCGCCGGCTCCCCCGCTCCGGCCGCGCGAATCGCCGCCCCCGGCCCTGGGGCATCTCCCTCGTGGCCCGGGAGGCCGCTGGCAGAGGCGGCGACGCCGCTGGAAACCGACACGCACGACGCCCGGCTCCCGGCCCTTCAGAACCATCCCCGGCGCTCGATCTCCTCCGGGCGGAGACGGATGTGCCGGCGCTTCGCCTGCACCAGTCGAGGGTTCTCGAAGAACTTGATCAGCAGCAGGCCGGCCACGAACCCGCCCACGTGTGCCCAGAACGCCACGCCCCCGCCCAGCGCCGGGGTCGTCATCCCGGACAGGAGCTGAATGAAGAACCAGTAGGCCAGGACGAACCAGGCCGACACCGGAATGATGCGGATGAAGAAGACGAAAATAAAGAGCGTGTGGATCCGTACCCGCGGGTAGAGCAGCAGGTACGCGCCCATGACCCCGCTGACCGCGCCGGACGCCCCGATGGTCGGGATCGGCGAGTCCGGCGCCGACCAGACGTGCGCCGCCGCCGCCGCCAACCCCACCAGCACGTAGAACACCAGGAAGCGGAGGTGCCCCATCGAGTCCTCGATGTTGTTCCCGAACAACCACAGGAACCACATGTTGCTGATGAGGTGCACCCAGCTCCCGTGCAGGAACATGCTGGTGAAGAACGTCTGCCAGGTCAGCCCACCCAGCCGGCATCCCAACCCGGGGGCGAGCTCGACCAGCCCCCCGGCGCCCCGCAGCTCCGCGGGGATGAGGCCGTACCGGCAGACCGACGCCACCAGCAGCTCCTCCCGCAGCCCGGCCCCCTGGAGATAGACCCAGACCGCGACGTTCGCCACGATCAGGGCCACGGTGACGTACGGCGTGAGCTCGGTCGGGTTCTCGTCGCGCAGCGGGAACAAGGGACTCTCCGGCTGTGGGGACCGCAGAATAGCGGGGCCCGCGCCCCGGCGTCAACGAAACGGCATCGAGCCCCGGCTGCACCCGCCACCCGCAGTCTCCGGGCCGTGCACCGTGCCCCGGCACGCGCACCGCGGCAGGAACGACACTGCCAGCATGGCAGGAAACCGGTCGAAACGTGCCGAAATGGCGCGGATTCCGAGCCCGGGGATGGCATATGCGTTGCACGCGGGCGGCACGGATCCGCGCGACACAATCGCGAACGAAGCGTTTCGAGGAGAGCACATGGCGAGCAAGGTCATCGGAATCGATCTGGGAACGACCAACTCGGTGGTCGCCGTCATGGAGGGCGGCGATCCGGTGGTCATCCCCAACGCGGAAGGCGGGCGGACGACACCGTCGGTGGTGGCGTTCACGAAGGACGGGGAGCGGCTGGTCGGCCAGGTCGCGCGGCGGCAGGCGATCACGAACCCGAAGAACACGGTGTTCTCCATCAAGCGGTTCATGGGGCGGAAGTACGATGAGGTGGAGGAGGAGCGGAACCGCGTGCCGTACGAGGTGAGGCGCGACGCCGAGGGCCGGGTGCAGGTCCACCTGCCGAACGCGGGCAAGTCCTACACGCCGCCGGAGATCTCCGCCATGATCCTCCAGAAGATGAAGCAGACGGCGGAGGACTACCTCGGCCACGAGGTCAAGCAGGCGGTGATCACGGTGCCGGCGTACTTCAACGATGCGCAGCGGCAGGCGACGAAGGACGCCGGGCGGATCGCGGGCCTGGAGGTCCTGCGGATCATCAACGAGCCGACCGCGGCGGCGCTGGCGTACGGCCTGGACAAGAAGAAGGACGAGATCATCGCGGTCTACGACCTGGGTGGCGGCACGTTCGACATCTCGATCCTCGAGCTGGGCGACGGCGTCTTCGAGGTGAAGGCGACGAACGGCGACACCCACCTGGGCGGCGACGACTTCGACCAGCGCATCATCGACTGGCTGGTCAGCGAGTTCAAGCGTGAGCAGGGGATCGACCTGTCGCAGGACCCGATGGCGCTGCAGCGCCTGAAGGAGGCGGCGGAGAAGGCGAAGATGGAGCTGTCCTCGACGCTGTCGACGGACATCAATCTGCCGTTCATCACTGCGACGCAGGACGGCCCCAAGCACCTGAACGTCACGCTGACCCGTGCGAAGTTCGAGCAGCTCATCGATGACCTGGTCGAGCGCACGCGGGGTCCGATGGAGCAGGCCCTCAAGGATGCGGGGCTGAGGCCGGAGGACGTGGACGAGGTGATCCTGGTCGGCGGCTCGACGCGGATCCCGAAGGTCCAGGAGCTGGTGCGGAACTTCTTCGGCAAGGAGCCGCACAAGGGTGTCAACCCGGACGAGGTCGTCGCCGTCGGTGCGGCGATCCAGGGCGGCGTGCTCGCCGGCGACGTGAAGGACGTGCTGCTGCTGGACGTGACGCCGCTGTCGCTGGGGATCGAGACGCTGGGCGGCGTCATGTCGGTGCTGATCCCGCGGAACACGACGATCCCGACGAAGAAGACGGAGATCTTCTCGACCGCGGCGGACAACCAGACCTCGGTGGAGATTCATGTGCTCCAGGGTGAGCGGCCGATGGCGATCGACAACAAGACCATCGGCAGGTTCCAGCTCACGGGGATCCCGCCGGCGCCGCGCGGTGTGCCGCAGATCGAGGTGACGTTCGACATTGACGCGAACGGCATCCTCCACGTGACGGCGAAGGACCGTGCGACGGGCAAGGAGCAGAAGATCCGCATCGAGGCGTCGAGCGGTCTCAGCGAGGAAGAGATCCAGCGGATGATCAAGGACGCCGAGGCGCACGCGGAGGAGGACCGTCGGAACCGCGAGAAGGCGGAGGCGCGCAACCAGCTGGACTCGCTGGTCTACCAGGTGGAGAAGGATGTGAAGGAGTGGGGCGACCGCCTGGATTCCGGCGCGAAGCAGCGGCTGGACGACGCGCTCGAGCGTGCGCGCAAGGCGCTGAAGCAGGATGACATGAACGAGCTGAAGGCGGCGCGGGACGAGCTGATGCAGGCGTTCAGCGCGGCCGGTCAGCAGATCTACCAGGCGGCGGGGCAGACGCAGGGACCGGCGACGGCGGAGGCGGGCGCGGCCGAGCCCGGGCCGCAGTCCTCGGGTGGGACGAAGGACGACGTGGTGGAGGCCGATTACGAGATCGTGGAGGAGGACAAGAGCTGATCCCCGGCCGCCGTATCGGGCAGACGGGCGCCGTTCCACGAGGATCGGCGCCCGTCTTGCATCCGGGGTGGCGGGGGGCGCGGGCTCGGTTGATCCATCGCAAAGCCGCTGTTAGATTTTCGAGGGCGATACGCGAAAGTGGCGGAACTGGTAGACGCGCGAGACTTAGGATCTCGTGGGCCGCGCCCGTGGGGGTTCGAGTCCCCCCTTTCGCATCGCGATGTGAGCCCTATCCCGGGTGCCGCATGGCGCAAGAATCGTCGAATCTGAAGATCGCAGTCGAGGAGCCGCGCGCGTGGGCGCGGCGTCTGACCATCACCGTGCCCGCGGAGCGCGTGGAGCGTGCGCGGGGCGAGGTCGCGCGCCGGCTGGCGCAGCGATTGAAGCTGCCGGGGTTCCGGAAGGGGAAGGTCCCGACGCACGTGGTGGAGCGGCGGTACGGGCCGGCGATCGACAGCGAGACGGTGGAGCGGGTCGTCGGCGACGCCTACCGCGAGGCGCTCCAGGTGCAGGGCCTCGAGCCGATCACGCAGGGGTCGGTCGAGGAGGTGGACTACCGGCCGGGCGCGGACCTGACGTTCCGGGTCGCGTTCGAGATCAAGCCGCAGATCCAGCTCGAGCGGCTGGGCGGGTTCCGGCTCGTGCGGCCGCGGCCGGAGATCCGGGACGAGGACGTGGACCGGGTCATCGAGCGGCTGCGGATGGAGCACGCTGTCTGGCGGCCGGTGGAGGACGCGGCGCCGGTGGACGGCGACGCGGTCGAGGTCGAGCTGACGGAGCTGGACCGGCCGGAGCCGAAGCCCGAGCGGTATCGGCTGGTGCTGGGTCAGGGTCAGGCCGTTCCCGAGGTGGAGGCGCTGATCCGTGGTCTGAAGCCCGGCGAGGAGGTGGAAGGCGCGGTGCCGGTGACGCGCGACGGGGAGACGCGGGAGGAGGCCGTACGGGTCCGGCTGCTCGCGGTCCGGCGTCCCGAGCTGCCCGCGCTCGACGACGCGTGGGCCCGCAGCGTCGGTGATTTCGAGGACCTCGCCGCGCTGAGGGCGCGCATCCGGGAGGACCTCCAGCGGGATGCGGACGCTGCGGCAGAGCGCGAGCTGCGGCGTGAGCTCATCGACCGGATCATCGAGGCGAACCCGTTCGAGGTGCCCGACGCGATGGTCGAGCAGTACCTCGACGGCATCCTCCGGCCGCGCGAGGGCGTGGACCCGCAGCAGCTCGCGGAGCTGCGGCAGGCGGCGCGGCCCGCGGCGGAGCAGGCCATCCGGCGGACGCTGGTGGTGGACCGGGTCGCGAAGATGGAAGGGCTCGAAGCGACGCCGGCGGAGGTGGATGCGCGGGTGGAGGAGATCGCGTCGCGGGTGGGGCGGCCGGTCGAGGAGGTGCGCAGGGAGTTCGTGCGGAGCGGCCGGCTGGAAGCGCTGGCCGACGAGATCACCGAGGAGAAGGTCTTCGAGTACCTGAAGAGCCTCTCCACGGTGGAGTGAGGGAACGCGGCCGCGCTCGGCGGGTTGGAACGGAGAGTACGACGGCCGAACCACGGAACAGGAATACGATGCCCATCTATCCGCCATACGTGATCGAGCGGTCCAGTCGCGGCGAGCGGAGCTACGACATCTTCAGCCGCCTGCTGATGGACCGGATCATCTTCCTCGGGGCGCCCATCGATGACCACGTCGCGAACATCGTCATCGCGCAGCTCCTGTTCCTGCAGGCGGACAACCCCGAGAAGGACATCTATCTCTATATCAACTCGCCGGGTGGTTCGGTGTACGCCGGCCTGGCGATCTACGACACGATGCAGTTCCTGACGGCGCCCGTCGCGACCATGTGCATGGGGATGGCGGCGTCGATGGGGGCGCTGCTCCTGGCGGCGGGGACGAAGGGCAAGCGCAGTGCGCTGCCGAATTCGCGGATCATGATCCATCAGCCGTCGGGCGGGAGCCACGGCACGGCGGCGGACATCGAGATCCAGGCCCGTGAGATCCTGTTCGCGCGGGAGCGGTTGAATCAGATCCTGGCGCTCCACACGGGTCAGCCGGTGGAGCGGATCGCGGAAGATGTGGACCGCGACCGCTTCATGAGCCCGCAGGAGGCCCTGGAGTACGGGTTGATCGACCACGTGGTCCAGCACAAGGGGCAGGTGGTGGAAGTGAGCCACACGCGCCAGGAAGACCGGTAGTCGTTCCCGCTCCCGGGGGGCCCCAGCTCCCCGGGACGGGGTGGTGTTCCTCGCTGACTCGAAGTATCCAATGCCCAGCGACAAGCATCTCCGCTGCTCCTTCTGCGGCAAGTCCAAGGACTCGGTGAAGAAGTTCATCTCGGGACCCTCGGTGTACATCTGCAACGAGTGCGTCTCGCTATGCAACGAGATCCTTGCGGAGGAGGAGGAGCGGGAAGCCGCGGAAGCGGTGCCGCGCGTCCCGACGCCGCGTGAGATCAAGGAGGTTCTCGACCAGTACGTGGTCGGGCAGGACAGGGCGAAGAAGTCGCTGGCGGTCGCGGTCTACAATCACTACAAGCGAGTGAACCACCACGGGGTGCTCGACGACGTCGAGATCGACAAGTCGAACATCCTGTTGATCGGGCCGACGGGCGTCGGCAAGACGCTGCTGGCGCAGACGCTGGCGCGGATCCTCCAGGTGCCCTTCACGATCGCGGACGCGACGACGCTGACGGAAGCGGGCTACGTCGGCGAAGACGTGGAGAACATCCTGGTGCGTCTGCTGCAGGCGGCGGACTTCAACATCGCGGAGTGCGAGCGCGGAATCGTCTACATCGACGAGATCGACAAGATCGCCCGGAAGTCCGAGAACCCGAGCATCACGCGGGATGTCTCGGGCGAGGGCGTGCAGCAGGCGCTGCTGAAGATCCTGGAAGGGACGATCGCTTCGGTGCCGCCGCAGGGCGGGCGCAAGCATCCGCAGCAGGAGTACATCCAGATCAACACGCGCAACATCCTGTTCATCTGCGGCGGTGCGTTCGACGGGCTGGAGAAGATCATCGAGGCCCGGATCGGCAGGCGGCAGATCGGCTTCACCACGCCGGCGGAGCCGCAGGAGCAGAAGAAGCGCAACGTCCTGGAGATGGTGGAGCCGGAGGACCTGCTGCGCTTCGGGCTGATCCCCGAGCTGGTGGGGCGGCTTCCGGCCGTGGTGACGCTGGATCCGCTGGACGAGGACGCGCTGGTTCGGATCCTCACGGAGCCGAAGAACGCGCTGCTGAAGCAGTACGAGAAGATGTTCGAGCTGGAGGGCATCGGACTGACGTTCGATGCCGATGCAGTGCGTGCGATCGCGCGAAAGGCGATCGAGCGGGGCACGGGAGCGCGTGGTCTGCGGGCGGTTCTGGAGGAGATCATGCGGGATGTCATGTTCGAGATCCCGTCGCGCGACGACGTGCGGGAGGTGGTGATCACGCTCGAGTGCGTCACCGAGGGGATCCCGCCGCTCCTGGTGCTGCATCCCGAGGCGCAGATGAAGGAAGCGTGAGGGCCCGGCTCACGACGGTGCGGGTGATCGGCGCGGCGGGACGGCGCAGCGGTGGGAACCGTTGCGCCGTTCGCCGCGCTTGTGTTTCGGGCTCGCTGCGAGGGGCAGGGTCGCCTTGAAGATCAAGGCGGTGGAGTTTGCGGGCGCGGTTGCGCGTCCGGGTGCGGAGCCGCCGGACCGGCTGAAGCAGGTCGCGTTCGCGGGACGGTCCAACGTCGGGAAGTCGAGTCTGATCAACCGGCTGCTGGGCCGGACGCGAGCGCGTGTGGCCCGGGTCTCGTCCAGACCTGGGAAGACGCGCGAGATCAACTTCTACCGCGTGCGCGCGACGCTTGCGGACGGCCAGGACGTGGAGTTCTTCTTGGTGGACCTGCCGGGATACGGCTATGCGCGCGTGCCGCTGGAGATGCGACGGGGCTGGCGTCCGTTGATCGAAGGCTACCTGACGGGCACCCCCGATCTCATCGGCGTGGTCCAGTTGATCGATTCGCGGCACGAGCCCACGGCGGACGACCGAGCCATGGTCCGGTTCCTGGCGGCGTGCGGCGTGCCGACGCTGTTCGTCCTGACGAAAGTGGACAAGCTGAGCCGGTCGCGCCGATCTTCGCACGTGCGTCGGATCGTGCAGGAGCTGGGCGTCGAACCGGAGCAGGTCGTGCCCTTCTCGGCGAAGACGGGCGAGGGACGCGACGAGTTGCTCGAGTCACTGGAAGACCTGTTACGTGCAGCACGGGAGGCCGCGTGAGCCGGATCGCAACGTTGCTGTTGGTCGTACTCGCCGGTTGCGCGACGGGGAGCGTCCCGCCGGCGGAGGAGGCGTCGCCCGAGGCGGGCGGCGCAGCGCTGCAAGGGGGGCGTACGGCGGACCTGGTTCCGCCCGGCTACGGCACCCTGCACCAGGATCAGTTCACGGTCTCGCTGCGGAGCGGCGCGCTGATGATCAAGGTGACGCCGTTGGCGGAGCGGGTGATCCGCTTGGCGGCGCCGGACACGTACGACCGGCTCCACGCGCTGGCGGAGAGTCGGCGGTCCGAGGCGGCCGCCGCGGCGATGGTCCCGGACCCCGAGCTGTTCCTGGTCTCGTTCTTCAGCTACGAGCCCAACGTGGAGTTCCAGCCGGAGGGCCTCCAGCTCGTGCAGCAGGGGCGGCTGCTCCGCGCCCGGGCGGTCCTGCCGGTCACTCCGGGCTGGGGCAAGCAGCGGCTCCAGCAGCAGGAGACGCAGATCGCGGTGTACGCCTTCGCCGAAGCGATCGACTACGAGCAGCCGCTGGTGGTCCGGTACGGGATGGAAGAGAGCCGGGGGTGGGAACGGATCGTTCAGGTCCTCGAGGTCGAGCGCGCCAAGGTGCGCGCGCGGGTGCCGGCCGGCTCGAACGGGGGCGCCGGGGGGCAGCCGGACGCGGGCCGGTAGCGCTTTCCTGGCCTCCGGCCCGCCCGGGGGTCAGAGCGGGATCCCGTACTCCTTGATCTTGCGGTAGAGCGTCCGCTCTCCGATCCCCAGCATTTGCGCCGCCTTCCGGCGGTTGCCGCGGACCTCCCGGAGCGCGGCGGTGATCGCCTCCCGCTCCAGGTCGCTCATGGTCATGCCGGGGCGGAAGACGACGACGCCGTCCTCTCGCCCTTCGTCCCTGGCCTCGTCGCCGTCGCCCGCCGGGTGGAACTCGGCCTCCTCGATGGCGCGGGGCGCTGCGACGGCCGGCGGGACGTACGGGTAAGGGTACGGCAGCGGGACGGGCCCGGGCAGCTCCGGGTGCGCCCGGCGGAACTCCTCGAATTCCCGCCGCAGGTCCTCCAGGTCGACCCGCAGCTGCAGCAGGGTCCGGAACACGAACTCCAGCTCCGGCGTGGGGCCCGACCCCGGCTCGCGCCGCGGCGCGTGGGCCGGAACGGGGAGCGTGACCCGGGGCCGGCTGGCGTTCGTGCGGATCTCGACCGGGATGTCCTCCGGCCGGATGACCTGCCCGCCGGAGAGCACGACCATGGATTCGATCAGGTTGCGCAACTCGCGGATGTTGCCCGGCCAGTCGTACTCCATCAGGAGCCGCATGGCCTCGGGCGAGATGATGGGCCGCGGCCGGTCGTGCTCCCTGCTGGCGATGCGCATGAAGCGGTCGATCAGCAGCGGGATGTCGGCGCGCCGCTCCCGCAGCGGCGGGAGTTCGATGTGGAGGACGTTCAGCCGGTAGTAGAGATCCCGGCGGAACTCGCCCAGCTCCACGGCGTGCCGGAGGTCTGTGTTCGTCGCTGCGATGACACGCACATCCACGCGGATCGGCGTCTCGCCGCCGACGCGCATGAACTCCCGGGACTCGAGGACGCGCAACAGCTTGGTCTGCGTCGCCAGCGGCATCTCGCCGATCTCGTCCAGGAAGAGCGTGCCGTGGTTGGCCAGCTCGAACAGCCCCTTACGCTGGGCGATGGCGCCGGTGAAGGCGCCTTTCTCGTGCCCGAACAGCTCGGATTCGAGCAGCGTCTCCGAGAGCGCCGCGACGTTCGCCGCGATGAACGGCCGGTGGCGCCGGGGGGAGAGGGCGTGGATCCCCCGGGCGACCAGCTCCTTTCCGGTGCCGGACTCGCCCGTGATGAGCACGGTCGAGTGGACCGGCGCGATCTGGACCACGCGCTCGAGCACCTCGCGCATGGCCTCGGTCTCGCCCACGATCCCGGTGATGGCCTGGAGCCGCCGCCGCTCGACGAGACGCCGGCTGACGAGCGCCACCTCCTCGATGTCCACCGGCTTCAGGAAGACCTCGGCGAACCCCATGGCGCGGATGGCGTCCGGCGTCGCCGGGATCGGCTCGTCGGCGAGGCCGATCACGGGGAGGTGATCGAACTCGAGCGCCTCCCGGAGCAGTCGCCGCGCACGCTTCTCCTGGAGCCCGCCGGTGAGGATGAGGAGGGCCGGGTCCTCGATGTCCGCGATGCGCTCGGTGGTCGTGAGCAGCTCCACACGCAGGCCCTCACGCTGGAGCGCGTCGCGCAGACGGACGGCCGGCTCGAGGTCGTGCGTGGTGATGAGGACGGTTTCAGCCATTCCCTCGGTCGTGACGCTCGGTCTCCGCCCCCCGCAGGAGCTGGACGGCGTGGCCGAGCAACGGTTCGATGACCTCCAGGCCGTCCCGCACGCCGCCCGTCCCCCCGGGGAGGTTGATGATCAGGGTTCGGCCCCGGAGCCCCGCGACGCCGCGCGAGAGCCACGCGTAGGGGGTCTTGGCTGCGCCCCGCGCCCGGATGGCCTCGGCGATGCCCGGCGCCTCGCGCTCGAGGATCGAGCGAGTCGCCTCGGGCGTGACGTCTCGCGCGGTGAAGCCCGTGCCACCGGTGGTGAGGACGACGTCGGCCCGGTCCAGATCCGCCCATGCGGCCAGCGCGGTCGCAATGCGCTCGGCGTCGTCCGGGACACACGCCCGTGCGGCCACGACATGGCCGGCGCGCTCAGCCCACCGGGCGATGACGTCGCCGCTGCGGTCCTCTCGGACCCCGCGGGCGACGCCATCCGACACGGTCAGGATCGCGAGGCGGATGGGGTCCACGAAATTTTCCTACCCCATCACCGCCGGATGGAGCCTTGCTTGTAGAACGGAGGGCGGACGACCTCGGCGGGGACGGGGCGGTTGCGGATGACGACCTCGATGGCCGTGCCGGGCGCGGTGGCCTCGACGGGGAGGTAGGCCAGGCCGATGCCCTGATCCAGCGACGGGCTGAGGATGCCGCTGGTCACCTCCCCGGCGGGTTCGCCGCCCACCCGCACCTCGTAGCCGTGGCGCGGGAAGGCGCGCTCCTTCAGGACGAACCCGGCCAGCCGCTCACGGATCCCCTCCTCCTTCTGCCGGGCGAGTGCGTTGCGGCCCAGGAAATCGCCCTTGTCGAGCTTGACGACCCACCCGAGCCCCGCCTCGAGCGGCGTGTGGTTCTCGTCCAGGTCGTTGCCGTACAGGATGTAGCCGATCTCGAGACGCAGCGAGTCGCGGGCCCCGAGGCCGACGGGGAGAAGGCCGTGCGGCGCGCCGACCTCGAGGAGACGGCGCCAGATGTGCGGCGCGTCGTCCGCCGCGATGTAGAGTTCGAAGCCATCCTCGCCCGTGTACCCGGTCCGGCTGATGACGGCCCGGCGGCCATCCACCTCGCCCACGGCGAAGTGGTAGTACGCGATCGCGCCGAGATCCACGTCCGTCAGGCCGCGCAGGATCTCCTCGGCCCGGGGGCCCTGGATCGCCAGCAGCGCGGTCTCGTCAGAGCGGTCCACGACCCGCGCGTTGAACCGCCCGGCGTATTTCTCGATCCAGGCGCGGATCTTGGCCACGTTGGCCGCATTGGGGACGACCATGAAATGGTCGTCGAAGCGGTAGACCAGGCAGTCGTCGAGGGCACCGCCGTCCTCCTGGCAGATGACGGTGTACTGCGCCTGCCCGACCCGGAGGCGGGCCACATCGTTCGTGGTGACGTACTGGACCAGGCCCAGGGCGTCGCCGCCGCTGATCTCGAGTTCGCCCATGTGGGAGACGTCGAACAGTCCGGCGTGACTGCGGACGGCACGGTGTTCGGCGATGATGCCGGCCGGGTACTGGACGGGCATCTCGAAGCCCGCGAAGGGAACGAGCTTCGCGCCGAGCCGCCGGTGCTCCTCGTAGAGCGGCGTACGCTTCAGGTCGTCGGCCATCGGAGTCCTCCGGGATCATTCGCCCATGAGGCGGACGAGAAGCGCCTTCTGCACGTGCAGGCGGTTCTCGGCCTCGTCGAAGACACGGGACTGCGCGCCTTCGAAGACGTCCTCCGTCACTTCCTCGCCCCGGTGAGCGGGGAGGCAATGCAGGAAGATGGCGCGCGGGTCGGCGCGGGCCATGAGCGCCGCGTCGACGGTATAGCCGCGGAACGCGATGCGGCGCGCCTCGGCCTCGGCCTCCTGCCCCATCGACGCCCACACGTCGGTGGTGACGACCTCGGCGCCCTCCACGGCTTCGGCCGGGTCGTGGGTGAGCAGGACGTTGGCGGCCGTGCGGGCGCGATCGAAGATCTCGCGGTTGGGTTCGTAGCCGGGCGGGCAGGCGAGGCGGAGTTCGATGCCGAAGCGGTATGCGGCGTTGAGCCAGGAGTTGGCCATGTTGTTGCCGTCGCCGATCCACGCGACCTTGCGGCCCGTGAGGTCCGGGCCGAACTGCTCCTGGATCGTCATGACGTCGGCCAGGACCTGACACGGGTGCAACAGGTCGGTCAGGCCGTTGATCACCGGGACGGTGGCGTAGTGCGCCAGCTCCTGTACGTCGGCGTGGTCGAACGTGCGGATCATGATGCCGTCCACGTAGCGGGAGAGGACGCGGGCCGTGTCCCGGATCGGCTCGCCGCGGCCGAGCTGAATGTCGCGAGACGACAGGAACAACGCGTGGCCGCCGAGCTGGTACATCCCGACCTCGAACGAGACCCGGGTGCGGGTCGAGCTCTTCTCGAAGATCATGGCCAGCGTCTTGCCGGCGAGCGGCTGGCCCCGGTACTCGCCGTGCTTGATGCGGCGGGCCAGGTCGAGGAGATCGTACAGCTCGTCCGTGGTGAAGTCGGGGATCTCTAGGAAATCACGCTTCTCTGGCATCTCCGTCCGGTGCGCGCAGGTGGCCTGGATCCGAAGCGCAGCAAAGTACCGGGGCCACCCGGGGGCGGGCAAGACTCGGGCCGCACGACGGACGGCCGCGGCGGCGACGGGCCGGAGCGGCGCGGCCGACCCGGCGGTCGGGTCGCCGGGTCGGCCGGCACGCGCGTCTCAGAGACCGAAACGGCTCAGAGGATGTAGCGGCGCAGGTCCTCGTCCTCGACCACGCGCTTGAGCCGCTCGCGGACATCCGGCGCGTCAATGACGATCCGGTCCTCCCCTCGCTCGGGGAGATCGAAGAGGATGTCCTCGAGCAACGTGGTCAGGATCGTGTGCAGGCGCCGCGCGCCGATGTTCTCGAGGCGCTCGTTGACCTGCGCGGCAATGCGAGCGATCTCCTCGATCGCCGCATCCGTGAACTCCAGGCTGACGCCCTCGGCGGCGACCAGGGCCTGGTACTGCCGCAGCAGCGCGTTCTTCGGCTCCTTGAGGATACGGACGAAGTCCTGCTCTGTCAGGGGATTCAGCTCGACGCGGATGGGGAAACGCCCCTGCAGCTCGGGGATGAGGTCGCTCGGCTTCGAGACGTGGAACGCCCCGGCCGCAATGAAGAGGATGTGGTCCGTGCGGACGAGGCCGTACTTCGTGGTGACGGTGCTGCCCTCGACGATGGGCAGGAGGTCCCGCTGCACGCCCTCCCGGCTCACATCGGGGCCGACGCCGCCGCGCTCACTCGCGATCTTGTCGATCTCGTCCAGGAAGATGATGCCCATCTCCTCGGTGCGCTCGAGCGCCTCGTTGATCACCTCATCCATGTCGACGAGCTTGTCCAGCTCGTCTTGGAGGAGGATGCGGCGGGCCTCGGCGACGGTGACGGTGCGCCGCTTCTTCCGCTTGGGCAACATCTCCTGGAGCATCTCGACGAAGTTGAAGTCCATGTTCTCCATGCCGCCGATGTTGAACATCATGTTCTCGATCGGCGGGGTCTGCTGGACCTCGACGTCGACGAGGCGCTCCTCCAGCTTGCCTTCGCGCAGCAGGGTCCGGAGCTTCTCGCGTGTCCGCTCGCGTCGCTCCTGGATGCGCTGCCGCTCGGTGTCGTCCGCCGCGGCGACCTCGCTGAGCTTGCGCTCCTCGACCTCGCCCGTCGGCCCGACGATGAACGCCCGGCCGATGGTCTCCCCGGAATCGCCGGTGGTCTGGGCGCCGCCGGCCCCGGCACGCCCGACCTCGGGGACGGGCGGGAGGAGCAGGTCGAGCAGGCGCTCCTCGACGCGCTGCTCGGCGATCTCCTCGACCTCGGCCTCGCGCTCCTCACGGACCATGTTGATCGCCACATCCACGAGGTCGCGGATCATGGACTCGACATCGCGGCCGACGTAGCCCACCTCGGTGAACTTGGACGCCTCGACCTTGAGGAACGGCGCGTTGGCGAGACGGGCCAGGCGCCGAGCGATCTCGGTCTTCCCGACCCCCGTGGGCCCGATCATGATGATGTTGTTGGGCATGATCTCCTCGCGCAGCTCGTCGTCGACGCGCTGACGGCGCCAACGGTTGCGCAGCGCGATGGCGACCGCCTTCTTGGCGGCTTCCTGGCCCACGATGTATTTGTCCAGCTCCGCGACGATCTGGCGCGGGGTCAGTTCGTCGAGCCAGTGGTTCTCCTGCTGACCCTGGGCCCTGCCGTTCGCGGCCTCGCTCGACTTCAAGCCGGGCATGGATCAGTCCTCCAGCTCCAGCACGGTGATGTGCTGATTGGAGTAGATGCAGATGTCTGCGGCGATCTCGAGCGAGCGGCGCACGATCTCGGGAGCGCTCAGGTCCGAGTGGGCCTTGAGCGCGCGGGCGGCGGCCAGGGCGTACGGGCCGCCGCTCCCGATGGCGACGATCTCGTCGTCCGGCTCGATGACGTTGCCGTCGCCGCTGATGAGGAACAGGTGGTCGCGGTCGGCGACGGCGAGCAGGGCCTCGAGGCGCCGCAGGTAGCGGTCGGTGCGCCAGTCCTTGGCCAGTTCGACGCAGGCGCGGGCCAGGTTGGCGGGGTGTCGCTCGAGCTTCTCTTCGAACTTGTCGAACAGGGTCAGGCCGTCCGCGACGGAGCCGGCGAAGCCGGCCAGGATGCGGCCGTCCCTGAGCTTGCGCACCTTCTGGGCGCTGCCCTTGACGACGGTGTCGCCCAGGGTGACCTGGCCGTCGCCGCCCAGCGCGACGCGGTCCCGGTGGCGGACGGCCAGAATGGTGGTTCCGTGGAATCCGGTCATCCCCCCTCCTTTCCGCTCGCTCCCTGATTACCCCGGAAGGGCGTGCTGGAGCCGCGTCCGTGGGCCGGTGGCCAGAGAGGTCCTGGCTCCCACGTTGTTCTGCCGCGCCAGGGGACCGAGGGCGGGGCCCCACGGAGAGCGCGGAGGCCTCGTCTCCCGCAGAACGCGGAGCGCAGAGGTTCAGGCCCGCGGGTGCGCGCGGTCGTAGACGCGCCGCAGCCGCTCCCGCGTGGTGTGTGTGTAGATCCGCGTGGTGGACAAGGATGCGTGGCCGAGCAGCTCCTTCACGGCGAGGAGGTCGGCGCCGGCATCCAGGAGGTGCGTGGCGAAGGAGTGGCGCAGCGAGTGGGTGGAGAGGTCCGCGTCGTCGCACGCCTGCTCAAGGAAGCTACAGACGATGCGCTGGATGGCGCGCCGCGAGAGCCGCCGGCCGTTGACCGAGAGGAACACGGCCCGGCGGTCGCCTCCCGTCCGGGCGACGACCTCGGCCCTGCGGAGCTCGTAGCGGCGCAGCGCGGTGACGGCCGCACGGCCGAGCGGGACGATGCGCTCCTTGCGCCCCTTGCCCCGGATCCGGACCTGGTCGGCCACCAGGTCGAGGTCGGACATGTCCAGGAGATGGAGCTCCGAGAGGCGCATCCCCGTGGCGTAGAACGTCTCGAGGATCGCCAGGTCCCGGGTGCCGGTGAAGGTGTTCTCCGCGGCGCGCATCTCCGCGACCTGGAACACGCGATCCAGCTCGCTGCGTGGGAGCCACGCGGGCAGGCGCCGCTCGAGCTTGGGGGAGCGGACCGCCCGGGCCGGGTTCGCCTCGACCAGCTCCTCCCTGTGCAGGAAGCGGTAGAAGGAGCGGACGGCGGAGAGCTTGCGGGCGATGGTCCGGCGGGCCCGACCCTGTGCGGCCAGGTGGCCGAGGTACGCGCGCAGCGCGATGCGGTCCACGCCGCCCCACGTCCAGTCGTCGCCGCCGTAGTACCGGTTGAGGAACGCTTCGAGCTCCGCCAGGTCCTGGCGGTACGCGGAGACGGTGTGCGGGCTGAGCTGCCGCCCGTCCCTGATGTGGCGGATGAACTCCTCGACGAGAGAGGCGGAGCTGGCGCCGCTCACGCGTGTACCCCGACGTTGCGGACCTCGGCGGGGACCGAGGCGATATCGTTGTCGCGCATCCACGCCTGGAAATCGGCGACCGCCCGTTCGACCAGCAGCTCCCGGCGACGACGCTTGTCCCGCGGCGCCTCCGTGAGCGGGTCGAGCAGCCCGAAGTTCGAGTTCATGGGCTGGAAGTCGCGTGGGTCGCCTTCCCGCAGGTAACGGTACAGCCCGCCGAGCATCGTGGTCGACGGCGGCAGCACCGGCGGCCTGCCGCGAACGATGCGGTCCAGGTTGATCCCCGCGAGGATGCCCGACGCGGCAGACTCCGTGTAGCCCTCCACGCCCGTCAACTGGCCGGCGAAGATGAGGTCGTCACGCCCGCCCCGCGGCGAGCCCCAGGGCGTCAGCGTCGCCGGGAAGTTGAGGTACGTGTTGCGGTGGATCGAGCCGTAGCGGAGGAACTCCGCGGCGGCGAGGGCCGGGATCATCCGGAACACGCGGCGCTGCTCGCCGGTGCGGAGCCGCGTCTGGAACCCGACGATGTTCCACATCTGGCCCGCGCGGTCCTCGCGCCGGAGCTGGACCACGGCGTACGGCGTGCGGCCGGTCCGCGGGTCGCGGAGCCCGACGGGCTTCATCGGCCCGAAGCGCAGGGCGTCCAGCCCCCGGGCCGCGAGCACCTCGATGGGCAGGCAGCCCTCGAAGTACGGCGTGCCGTCGTCGGGCGGTGGCGCCGCCCTGCCCTCTTCGAACCGGATGTTCTCCCACTCGTGGCCGGGATACGTGTCGGCGGCGCGGAGCGCCTCGACGAAGGCGATGTACTCCTCGCGGTCCAACGGGCAGTTGAGGTAGTCCTCTCCGTCGCCCTTGCCGTAGCGCGACGCGTAGAACGCGTGCTCGAGGTCGATGGACTCGAGACTGACGATGGGCGCGATGGCATCGTAGAACGCCAGGTTGTCCGCCCCGAGCAGATCCGTGATCGCGCGCGTGAGCGAATCCGACGTGAGCGGGCCCGTGGCGATCACGGCCGGACCGTCCGGCAGCGCCGTGACCTCGCGTCGCTCCACGCGGATGCGCGGATGGGCGAGCACGGCCTCGGTCATGCACGCGGAGAAGATGTCGCGATCCACGGCGAGCGCGGCCCCCGCCGGGACGCGCGCAGCGTCCGCCGCGGCCAGCAGCAGCGAGCCGAGCGCGCGCATCTCGGACTTGAGCAGGCCGTGCGCGTTGACCAGCTCCTCGCTCTTGAACGAGTTGGTGCAAACCAGCTCGGCGAGCCGGTCCGTCTGGTGCGCGGGCGTGCGGCGCACGGGCCGCATCTCGATCAGCGTGACCTCGTGGCCACGCTGCGCGAGCTGCCACGCTGCCTCGCAGCCGGCCAGGCCGCCGCCGACGACAGTCACCTCCGCCATGACGATCCGGTCCTCCTGCGCGTCACGCGCCCTCCGCCGCCGCCACCGACTCGGGCGCGAACTCGCCGTTGCACTCGGGGCAGCGGTAGAAGGTGCCTCGGGCCTTCGTCGTCTTCTCGACGAGGAACGGCGCCTCGCAGTCGGGGCACGGCACGGGGACGGGCCGGTCCCACGTGGACCAGTCGCAGTCCGGGTACCGCGTGCAGCCCCAGAACGTCTTACCCCTCCGCGTCCGCTTCTCTCCCACGTCCCCCTCGCCGCAGCGCGGGCACTTGAGTCCCGGGATCGTGCGCGGCCGGGTGTAGCGGCATTCCGGGTAATTGGAGCACGCGATGAAGGCACCCATACGGCCCTCGCGCTCCACCAGCTCGCCGCCGCACTGGGGGCACTCCTCCCCGATCGGACGCGGCTCCTTCTGCTCCTTGCGATCGAGCGGCTGCGTGTAGCGGCATTCCGGGTAGCCGGAGCAGCCGAGGAAGCGGCCGTGGCGGCTCCAGCGCACCACGAGCGGCCGGCCGCACTCCGGGCACTCCGTGCTCTCCGCGGCGACGACATCGCGCAGCACCTCGTCGCTCCGCTTCTCACCCTCCGCGAGCGCCTGCTGGAACGGGCCGTAGAACTCGCTCAGCACCTCGCGCCAGTTCAGCTCGCCCTCCTCGATGCGGTCCAGCTCGCTCTCCATCTCGCTGGTGAAGCGCACGTCGAAGAGCTTCGGGAACAGCCGCACCAGGAGCTGCGCCACCGTCTCGCCCAACGGCGTCGGGTGGAAGCGCTTCTGCTCCAGCTTCACGTACTCCCGGTCCACCAGCGTGGAGATGATCTGCGCGTACGTCGAGGGCCGGCCGATGCCGAGCCGCTCCAGCTCCTTCACCAGACTCGCCTCGCTGTAGCGCGGCGGCGGCTGCGTGAAGTGCTGCGCCGGCACGAGGTCGATGACGGTGCACGCCTGCCCGGCCTCCAGCGCCGGCAGCGGCGCGAGGTCGTCCAGGGTGCGGTGGTCACCCTCCTCCCGCGCCTCGGTGTAGAGGCGGGTGAAGCCGTCGAACCGCATGACGGACCCCGTCGCGCGGAAGAGGTAGAGGCGCGGCTCGCCGCCGGCCGCAGGGTTCTTCCCGCGGACCAGGAAATCGATGGTGGTGGTGTCGTAGACCGCCGGCGCCATCTGGCTCGCGACGAAGCGAAGCCAGATGAGCTGGTAGAGCCGGAACTGGTCGTCATCCAGGTCGCCCCGGACGGACTCGGGCGTGCGCCTGGGGTCCGTGGGGCGGATGGCCTCGTGGGCCTCCTGCGCGCCCTTCTGCTGCGGGCCGGTCCAGAGCCGCGGCGCTGCGGGGACGTACCGCTCGCCGAACGTCTCCAGCGCCCAGTCCCGGGCGGCCGCGGCGGCCTCGGCGGACACACGGGTGGAGTCGGTCCGCATGTAGGTGATGAGGCCGACGGCGCCCTCGCTGCCGATGTCCACGCCCTCGTAGAGCTGCTGGGCGACCCGCATGGTCTTGCGCGCGGAGAAGCCCAGGCGCTTGGCCGCCTCCTGCTGGAGCGTGGAGGTGGTGAACGGCGCGGGCGGATTCTTGGTCTTCTCGCGACGCTTGACCTCGGAGACGACGAACGGCGCGCCTTCGACGTCCGCCAGGACGTCCTTCGCGGCGGCCTCATTCTCGAGGCGGAACGCCTTGCCGTCGATGTGGTGGAGCTTGGCCTCGAAGCGCTCGCCCTCGGCCTCGAGGAGCGCGGTGATGGACCAGTACTCCTCGGGCTCGAAGGCGCGGATCTCGGCCTCGCGATCCGTGATCAGGCGGAGCGCCACCGTCTGCACGCGGCCCGCGGACAGTCCGGGCCGGATCGGCTTCCAGAGGAGAGGGCTCACCTGGTAGCCGACGAGGCGATCCAGGATCCGCCGCGCCTGCTGCGCCTCGACCTTGCGCATGTCGATGTCGCCGGGGTTCTCGAGGGCGCGGCGGACGGCGTCCCGCGTGATCTCGTGGAAGAGGACGCGGCGGAAGCGCGGCCCTCCACCGCGGCGGCGCTTGCCGTCGCTGTTGTAGCCGAGCTGCTCCGCCACGTGGTAGGCGATGGCCTCACCTTCCCGGTCCGGGTCGGTCGCGAGGATGATCTCCTCGGCGGACTGGGCTTCCTTCTTCAGCTCCTGGATGACCTTGCCCTTGCCTCGGATGGTGACGTAGCGGGGCTCGAAGCCGTGCTCGACGTCGACGCCCAGCTCGTGCTCGGGCAGGTCCCGGATGTGGCCCACCGAGGCGCGGACCTTGAACCCGGGGCCCAGATACTTGCCGATGGTCCGGGCCTTGGCCGGCGATTCGACGATCACGAGCCGGCTCTTCTGCTTCTGTTCCGCCATCTCTCCCAATCCGTGCTGCGGCCTCCGCGGGCGCGTGCCCCCGGCGGCCGGCTCAGCCATCCCAGTCGTCCTCGTACCCGGCGGGGTTCCGTGCACCGTAGTGGCGCGCGATCCCGGCGATCTCCGCCGCGACCTCGTCGGGGTCGCGGCCGTCCACGTCCACAGCCACGTCGGCCTGGCGGTAGAACGACTCGCGCTCGGACAGCAGGAGGCGGGCCCGCGCCAGCGGGTCCGGCCCCGCGAGCAGCGGTCGGTGGATCCGGTCGCGCATGGCGCGGCGGACGGCTTCCTCGGGTGACACCCGCAGCCAGACCACCAGCGTCCCGGGCGCGAGGCGTTCGAGCGACCCGGGCTGCGTGATCCAGCCGCCGCCGGGCGCGAGCACGATGTGGTCCAGGTGGCCGTACTCGGCCGTCAGTTCGGCCTCGAGCGCCCGGAACGCCGGCTCGCCCATGCGCCGGAATATATCCGGGATGGGAAGGCCGGTCCGTCGCTCGATCTCCTCGTCGAAGTCGAGGAAGTCCCAGCCGAGGATGCCTGCGAGCCGCCGGCCGACGGTGGACTTGCCGGAGGCCATGAAGCCGACGAGCACGATCCGGCGGACCCGCGGCGGGGGTTCAGTCCGCCGCGGACGGCGCCCACGCACCGGCCGTTCTCCCGTCCCGGATCTGCTCGAGGTAGCCGTAGAAGTTGCGGCGCAGCTCGGTCATGGAGTCGCCGCCGAACTTCTCCAGCACCGCGTCCGCGAGTACGATGGCGACCATCGCCTCGCCGACCACGGCCGCGGCCGGCACGGCGGTGACGTCGCTGCGCTCAATGGCCGCGCGCGCTGCCTCGCCCGTGCGCAGGTCCACGCTGCGCAGGGGCTTCATCAACGTGGAAAGCGGCTTCATGGCCGCGCGCAGCACGAGCGGCGCGCCGGTCGTGATGCCGCCTTCCAGCCCTCCGGCGTTATTGGACGATCGCTTGTACCCCCCACTTCGGGATGCGTTCGGGTCCCGCTCGAACTCGTCGTGCACCGCGGAGCCCGGGCGGCGCGCCCCCTCGAAGCCGAGGCCGATCTCGACGCCCTTGATCGCCTGGATGGACATGAGGGCCTGGGCCAGACGGCCGTCGAGCCGGGTGTCCCAGGCGACGTGGCTGCCGAGGCCGACGGGCACGCCCCGGGCCACGACCTCGAACACGCCGCCGAGGGTGTCCCCCGCGGCCCGAGCCTCGTCCACCGCCTGGACCATGCGGGCCTCCGCCTCGAGATCCAGGGTTCGGAGCGGGGACTCGTCGGCGGCGGCGTTGATGTCCTCGGGCAGCGGGTCCGGGGGGCTCGCCTCGACCGGGCCCAGCGCGATCACGTGGCTGCCGATGGTGATGCCCAGCTCGGCGAGCAGCCGCTTGGCCACAGCGCCGGCCGCGACGCGGGCGGCGGTTTCCCGGGCGGAAGCGCGCTCGAGGATGTCGCGCGCATCGCTGCGGGCGTACTTGAGCACGCCGACGAGGTCGGCGTGGCCCGGCCGGGGCAGGTGGACGCGCTTGAGCTTCTTCTCGTCCACGTCGGGGGCCGGCGGCTCGTGGGCCATGGCGGTCTGCCAGTTCTCCCAATCGCGATTCCAGATGAGCATCGCGATGGGCGAGCCGAGCGTCTCGCCGAAGCGCACGCCGGAGATGAACTCGACCCGGTCCCGCTCGATGCGCATCCGGCCCCCGCGGCCGTAGCCGGCCTGGCGCCGCTTCAACTCGGGGTCGATGTCCCTCTCGGCGATCAACGAGAGCCCCGCCGGCACGCCCTCGACGAGCGCGACGAGTCCGCGGCCGTGGGATTCTCCCGCCGTCCGGAAGCGGAAATGCATGTGCGATCCTCGGTTCCAACAAGTGAAGAGCCCGACCGAGGCCGGGCTCAGCGTACGAGCAACCTCCGGTATATAGGAGGATGCCCGGCGGCTTGTCCAGGCTCCGCGCAGGCCCGGAAGGAGCGACGCCGTCCTTGCAACGAGGCGGCCGGGGTGGGCGGGGCGCCGAAACCGCCCGCCCTCCCCGGCCGCTCCTCCCCCGGCCCGGCGACCGCAACCGCGCGCTCGGGGAGCCCGCCGGTCAGCGCACCGAGTCCTTCACGATGTGCGGCGTGACCATGATCAGGAGGTCCCGCTTGACCTCGCGCTGCTTGGTCGTGCGGAACAGGGCACCGATGCCCGGGATGTCCATGAGGATCGGGATCCCGCTCTGGCTCTCGGTCTTCTCCACCAGGGTCAGGCCGCCGATGACCACCGTCTCGCCATCCTTCACGAGGACCTGAGTCTGCGACTCCTGCGTCTGGAACGTGAGGCCGATGTCCGACGGGGCCAGCGCGATGTTGGACCGCTCCGCGTGCAGGTCGAGCAGGATGTGGTCACCCGTGACGTGCGGCTTCACCCGCAGGATGACGCCCGTCTCCTTCATCTGCACGGTCGCGCGCGGCGGGACGCCCGTCCCCGTAGTGGCAGCGCTCCCCACGTCGATCACGCGGATCGGCGTCTCCTCGCCCACCTGGATCCGGGCCTCGACGTTGTCCATGGTCTTCACGACCGGGTGAGCCTGGATGTCCGAGAGCGAGACCTGACGCAGCGCTTCGATGAAGCTGATGAGGGAGAAGCGGCCGAGCGCCAGCGACGTCAGGATCTGGAGCGCCGGCGCCGCCAACCGGTCGTTGGCGTTGGCCAGGGCGGCGACGGACTCGCCGCCGAAGTTGACGAAGTTCTGCTGGAACAGCTCGCTCTCCTGCATCACCCCGTCGCCGTTGCTGTCGATCCAGACCCGGGTGATCTGGTTGAGCGAGTTGCCCGGCAGGCCGTTGCCCGGCCCCTCGATGTCCTTGAGGTCGTAGACGAAGCCGAGCTCCTCGAGCGAGGTGCGATCCACGTAGATGATCTTGGCCGCGATCGTCACCTGGGGCCTGCGCACATCGAGCTGCATGATCGCCGGCTCGATGCGGTCGAGGACGGAGCGGGCGTCCGTCACCACGAGGGCGTTGGCGGTGGGGTTCGTCGTCACCTTGCCCCGCTCGCTGAGGAACGCCTCGACCGTCTTCACGAGCGAGTCCGCAGGCACGTAGCGGATCGGGAACTGGCGCGTGACGAGCTCCTCGACCTTCTCGCGCTCCCGGAGCTTCTCGTTCTTGTCCACGCGGATGATGCCGCTCTCGGTCTCGACAGCGGCGAGCGAGTGGGAGATCAGGATCTCCCGGAGCGCCACGTCCCACGGCTGGTCACGGATGTCCGCAGTGACCGTGCCGCTCACGTCCGCACCCGCCACGATGCTGCGCCCCGAGAACTCGGCGAAGGTCGCCAGCACGTCCTGTATCGGCGACTCCTGGAAGTACACCGTGATCCGCGGCTCCTGGCTGAGCTGCTGCGGGCTCCGATACGCGCCCGCGGGGGGCAGCGCCGTGCGGCGGAAGTCCGAGGCTTCCGCAGCCCCGGGCGCGGCAGCGGCAGCGGGCCGCACGGCGGCCGAGCTCCCCGGCTCGACCGCCCGCGCCGCGGGCTGCGTGGCCGCCGTGGGCTGCGCGGCCGGAGAAGCCGTCTCCGCGATCGTCAGCGTGCCCGTGTGCCAGCGCTCGAAGGGACCGGCCGGGTTGGGGAACGTCACCACGATCCGGTCGTCCTGCTCCTCGACGGAGTAACGGACCGGCGCAGCGAGCTCGAAGACGACGCGCACCACGGAGGCCTGGAACTGGCTGGTCCGGATGGAGCGGATCCCGCCCCGATCGATCCCCATGTAGCGGTCGCGCGGCAGTGCGTGCCTGGCCCCCTTGATGTCGAGAACGAGGCGCGTCGGGTTCTCGAGCGTGAAGTGGCTGACCGAGGCGGGGCCGTCCAACGCGATCACGACCTCGGTGTGATCCTCGACCGGCGCGACGCTCACGCCCCTGACGGACGTCAGGCCCGTGAGGACCGCCATCCAGAGCGCGATGAGAGCGTTCATGTCTACGCTCCTTCCTGTTCCTTACGCTTCAGTTCCAGGACTTCCTGACGGACCACGCCGAAGTTGTTGACAGCGAAGAGGACCCGCCTGGGACCGACGTCGAGGACCCGGGCATTGCCCACGGTCTCGCCGCGGCGTACGCGATAGATCCTGTTGTCGGGCCCGGCCAGCAAGGCGACGCTGCGCCCCGGCTCGGGCGAGTAGATGATGCCGCGCAGGGTGAGCTCCTCGAACCGCGGTCCGTCGCTGACGTTGAGCGGCGAGAACGGGTCGCGCCGATGGGTGAGCGGGTAGCTGAAGACCTCCCGCTCGAACACCAGATCGATCTCACCGGGCGCCCCCTGGGCGTTGGCAACGCCGCCATCGGCTCGGGTGGCCCGGGCTTGCGGTTCCTGCTCCCCGGATTGTTGGGCCCCGAGCCGCTCCGCACTCGCACAGAGCAGCAGGGCCAGGAGCATCACGGGGAGTGTGGCGTCACGTGCTCGCATCGGTCCTCCGCTCGACCGGCGCCGGCGCCGGCAGGATGTACGTCTGGATCTTGAACTGCGCGTCGAGCTTCATCCGCCCCAGCTTGTCCGTCTCGTTGCGCGGCTTCAGCTCGAGCTCGACGGGCGTGACGATGCGGGGCAGCGACCCGACGGCGGTCAAGAAGCGGCCGACGTCGTGGTACGCGCCGATCACGCTCATGGCGTAGACCTGCTTGGTGTAGTAGTCGACCTGGGTCTGCGCCTCGGGCTTCAGCAGGGCGAGCTCGACGCCGCTCTCACGGGCGCGCAGCTCCATGGCGTGCAGCAGTTCCGGCACTTCTTCACGGCTCGGGATGAGCTCCTCGAGCCGCGTCATGTGCTGCTCGTAGATGGCCAGCTTCTTCTCGAGCTCGGGGCCGCCGCGGGCTGCGATGGCACGCGCCGCTGCGTTCTTGGTCTCGAGCGTCTCCAGCCGCTGCTCGGCTGCGGCGATCCTCTCCTTGTCCTTCGCGTGGACGAAATTCCAGTACGCCACCAGCAGGAGCAGCGGCAGCAGCCCGATCAGGAACCGGTTCCTTGCCTTGGGATCGCTGGGCACGAGTGCCATGGTCAATGCTCCGAGGCGAAGAGGGGAACGGTCTCGATGCGGTCCGGCGGCGGCGTCTCGTACGACGCGTCCAGGACGAAGGCCTGGACGACCTTGTCCTTCTCGTTGACGAGCTGCGTGGAGACGATCGTCACACCGCGGATGAACGGGGACGCCTCGAGATCCTTCATGAACTGCGTGAGCGCGAAGGTATTGCCCGCACGGCCCTGGATCCTGAACGAGACCTGCTGTTCGCCCCCCATGTGGGCGATGCTGGTCAGCCACGTGTATGCGGGCAGCGCACGCCCGATCTCATCCAGGATGTGCGCCCACACGTAGCGGCCGGCATCGATCTCCTGGATGAGCTGGAGCCGGTACGCGATGCTGTCGCGCCGGGCCTGGAGCCGCTCGGTGGCGGCGATCACGGCCGCGTAGTGCGCGGAGTCGCGGACCGCGCGCTCGATGGCGATGTCCAGCTCCTCCATACGGGCGCGGGTGGACACGAACATCCAGCCGACGCCTGCGATGAGCGCGACCCAGCCGAGGACTGCGAAGAGCCCCCAGCGGTCCATGGGCTGGCGCGGCTGCCCAGCGCCCAGCTTGCTTCCCCCGCCCAGCTTGAAGCCGACCTTGCGGCGACTCGCGCGGCGGGCCGCTCCCGGATTCAGGTTGACTTCGATCACGGTCACCTCGGCACGTTCTATCGGGTGCGACGGAGCGCGAGCCCGACGGAGAGCATGAGCATTGGCGCGATGTCGTCGAGTTCGACGTCCTCGGCCACGTCGGACCGAACAGCGATCCGCTCCACCGGGTTGGCGATCTCGGTGCGGACGCCGAGCCGGCTCCCGATCGCGTCCACGATGCCGGGAACGCGGGCACCTCCGCCCGAGAGGAACACGCGGCCGATCCCCTGGCCGCCCGTCTGCGCCGTGACGACCGCGGCAGCCCGCTCGATCCCGATGGCGAGCTCCTCGGCGCGTTCGGCGACGAAGCTCCGGAGATCCACGCCATGGCCGTTGCCGCCGACGTGGCCCTGGACCACCGCCTCGGCCTCATCCGCGGTGAGACCGCGCTCCCGCTGGAGCGCCTCACGCAGGCGCCGGGAGCCGAAGGGGATGTCGCGGACGAGGACGGGGATGCCGTCGTCCAGCACGTTGATGTTGGTCGTCTCGTGCCCGATGTTGACGAGCGCGACCATGCCGCTGTCGAAGTTCGGGTAGTTCCGCCCGAAGGCGTTGTGGAGCGCGAACGATTCGACGTCGATGATGGATGCCGTGAGGCCGGCGTCCGCGAGCAGAGACATACGGTTCTCGATCAGCTCGCGCTTCGCCGCGACCAGCAGCACCGACATCTGGGGGGAGTCGCCTTCGGGGTCCAGGATCTGGAAGTCGAGCTGCACGCTCTCCATGTCGAACGGCACGTGCTGCTCGGCCTCCCAGCGGATGACCTCCCGCGCGTTGGCCTCACTCATCCGGTCCATCTGGATCTTCTTGATGATCACGTCGTGTCCGCCCACCGCCGCGACGACATCACGGATCTTGATGCCCGCGCTCTCGACGACCGAGCGGATGGTGGACGTGACCAGAAGCGGGTCCATGATCTCGCCGTCCACGATCGCGTCCTGGACGAGCGGGCTCATGGCGACCTTGACGATCTCGGGCTCGGCCTTGGAATGGTCGATGGCCACCAGCTTGATGAAGCCGCTCCCGATGTCGAGGCCCGCGGTGAGCCGTTTCCTGCCGAAGAGTCCCATGGTGTGTCTTGCCCAGTCGCGTGGTTTGAAAGGGCGCGGCGCCCGCCTCGCGTCCAGCGCCGCGCCCGCGTGATCCGGCGCTCAACCGCCGGCCGCCGTGATGTCCATCCAGCTCCGCTGCGCGATCGGCCTGAGACGCGAAGTCAGCGGGTTGTTCGCGATCGCGCGCTCGATCGCGCAGCTCGAGAACGTGACCTGTGCGTGGCCGAGGACGACCGTCTGGTCCGGGGCCAGTTCGCCGCCGCTCATCACCAGCGTGACGCCATTGAGGTGGCCACCCGTCCCCTTCGTGTTCAAGCGGCCCTTGACGATGGTGATCCCGTAGAAGTGCATGCCGCCGGTCAGCTCGAGGTCGCCGTCGACGAGCAGGATTCCCTGCCCTGCCCCGCTCGCCGCGATCTTGAGGTCGCCCTCCGCGTAGATGATCGGGAAGTAGAAGTGGCACGGATGACCCGGCAGCGTGGGTGCTCCCCAGTTGAACCGGTGGCCGTAGTCGCACGCGCCGCTGGCGTCCAGCTGCGGCCCCAGACTGGTGATCGTCGTCGTCCCCGCCGGGAACCTGTGGTTCGCGTGGGCCTTCAACTCGTCGAAGTCGACGTCGCCGAAATGGAGGAAGCTCGCCGGATCGAGCGTGGCGTCTTCATCCATCGGCGGATCGCCGAGGATCTCGTGGGCTGCGCCCTTACGGTCCAGGGCCGTCGTGTCCCTCATGACGAGGCCCGCCACGCTCCCCATGTCGTCGCACCCGGACCAGACCGCGGGATGCCAATCGTTGCCATCCACCCGGGCGCTCCCGCCGATGGTCATGCTGCCGAAGACCTGGAGCGCGCGGTCGGTGGGGATGTCCACGTTCATTCCACGCACGACGACGCCGAGGCGGTGCGTGGCGCCGGAGTAGCGCCCGCCCTTCCGCACCGTGCCCGTCGATTCGATGAAGTAGAGCTGCGTGTCGAGTCGCGTGAACGTCAGCGCGTACTCGCCCACGGGCCGGCCCCCTCTCGTGATGACCGTGGTGCCGGCATCCCACGTGGACCGCAGGGTCGGCATCTGCGCATCGAGGAAGCCGCGCGTGTAGGTGCCGAGCGCGTCCTGGAGGCCGCGCTCGGCGTAGTAGAACGCCTCACTGCTGAACTGCTTGCTCATGCCCATGCGCTGTTCCTGCGATGCGGCGAAGAAGCCTCCCGTCACCAGCACACCCACGAGGACGAGCGCGAGGATCGTGGCCACCAGGGCGAACCCTTGCTCCCGGCCATCGCTGCGGACCATGTCGCCTCCGGATTCCTTCTCCGATGCCCAGCGCGCCTCGCCTCGCTCACACCTTCGTCACTCGGTCGCCTCTAGTTGTTGCGCAGAGAGAGCTGCGTCACCAGCGAATCGGTGTAGTGCGTCTGGCCCGGCACGCCCGAGCCCGGCGTCCGCCCGCGCACGACGATCTCGATGCGCACCACGTCGGCCGGGTCCGTGGTCTCGTTGCCGCTGGCGTCGAAGTACCGGAACGCGAGGCCGTCCGGACTCTGGGCCAGCGGCCCGACCACGGGAGCGATCGAGCCGCCAGCATCGCGCCGGGCGAGCACCGGCTCGCCGTCAACGTCGAACAGACCGTAGGTGTAGACCTCGAAGGAGCGGACCGGCGCGCCGAGGTAGACCGGGCCCTCGGCCGGGTTGGCCGGGAAGGCAAAATCCGGGACTTCGAGGGTCGTGGTGTCCACCCCCTCGAGGGTGCCCCAGCTCGCCGAACACGTGCCCCCCTCGCTCACGCCCCGGATCTCCGCGATGCCCCAATCATCGTCGGCGCCCGTGGTCTTGGACCGTTCGATGAAGTAGAGCAGCGCCTGCGTCCCGGCCCTGAACGGCTCGGTGCCTCGCTGGAGCACCACGATCCGCCCGTTGGCCGCGTCCAGCTCGCAGATGAATCCTGCTGCGCGATAGGCGCGGAACGTGAGCGACTCCGCCTGGATCATCGCGAGATCGCCGCCCGTTGCGCTGATCTCACGCAGCTCGCTCTCGAGCACGTCCAGCGCGGCGCGGATGTTCTGCTGCGTGGCCATGGCCGCGCTCTGGTGGCGGTAGCTCCGCTCCTGCACCGCCAGCACCTGGAAGGCGGCACCCAGAACGAGGGCGCCGAACGCGACGACCACGAGCAGCTCCAGAATGGTGAAGCCGGCGGTCGAGCGGTTGACGGTGCTCATGGGCTCACGATGCTGAAGGAGAACGTGTCCGGAGCCACCGCGCCGTGCCGCTGAGCGCCCGGGAACGGCCGCGTGGCCTTGCTGTAGATCTCGACCTCGGCCAGGAGGCCGTTGCGGGTGACCGTCCACCAGAACTGGAAGCCGCCGACGGTGACGGCATCGACCTCGGTGACGGTCCTGAGCTCGTCGAACGGCGTCGCCTTGAGGTTCTCGATCACCTGCTGCAGCGCCGCCGCCCGCTCCGTCCGCAGATCGCCCGCGCGCACCTGCGTGGCCACGTAGCCGGTCGTCGCGGCCATCGAAAGGAGGCCGACGCTCAGGATGACGAGCGCGACCAGCAGTTGACGATGGAGAAGCCGTCCTCCCGCTCGATCCGCGACATCATGGCTTCGTCACCTGTCCGAGAACCCGGATCGCCGCGCGGGCGGTGTACGGCCCGCGGGTGAAGACCACGGTGTCCGGCAGGACCGTGCCGCCACACGCGCCGCCGACGCCGCGAGGCGTGAAGCAGACCTCCAGCAGCGCCGCGTTGCGCACGGACCGCAGGTCCGCCTCGAACTCGCCCGCGTAGTCCAGCACCTGAAGCGTGTCCGGGCCGTCCACGATCCAGGCGCGGCCGGCGGCGGTTTCCACGCCCAGCTTCACCGCCCTCCCGCGTTCGATCGCCAGGCTGCGGGCGCGGGCGCCCATGACGATCAACGCGTCCCGCGCGTTCTCGACGTTGCGCCGGGCGATCGCCCGGCCGAACGCCGGTAGGGCCATGCCCGCCAGGATACCGCCGATGACGAGCACGACCAGGATCTCGATGCCGGAGTATCCGGCCAGCCGATGCGACATCGGGTTGCTCGTGGTTCGGGCCTTGGCGCCGCCGTGGGTCCGTGGCGCCGAACGCCGCGGGCTGGCAGCGCGACGTGGTGGATACGAGATCCGTGCCCGCGCCTAGGTCCTTTGTTTCCAACGGCTTGTGCTGGAAACGCCGGTCTCCGCGCCGGAAATAAGGTGCCAGCATCCGGACATTTTTGCCGTCGCGCCGGTCAGAACGTCGGAACCCAGGACCGCCCTGCGGGCCGCAGCGGCCGGTTGAGTCCGGGCGCCTCGGCGAAGGCGCGGGCGAGGGCGCATGCGTCGAAGCGGATGGCGCCGGCGATGGACGCTTCCCTGGCCCGGACGGCGCCGGTGACGCTGGCTCCCGGGGCGAGGGTGAGGCGCCCGGTGGCGAGGATGGCGCCGGCGAAGGCGGCGCCGGGTGCCAGCTCGAGGTCGCCGTCGACGACGAGGACGCCGCGGCCGGCGCCGGAGACGGTGAGGCGGCCCGGGGAGAAGATGAGCTGCGCATCGCCGCTGCACGGCGCGCCCGCCGGGCCCACGGCGCCGTCCAGGCTTCCAGCGCCCGCCGAGCCGACGTCGCATCCGTCGCCGCCAGGGCCGGCCGTGAGATCGAGGCCCTCGGCCACGAGCCGGTCGGCGAGGCGCGTCACGTCGGCCATACCCAGCGGGCCGAGCCCGGAGAACGCCGCGGAGTCGGCGAGGTGGGCGGCGATCTCCAGCGGCGGCGCGCCGTGGAGGGCAGCGCTCGGCTCAACCCGGAGGAGCGGGGCGTCGGCGATGGCGATTCCGGCGCGCGGGCCGCTGGGGACGCCGAGGAGCGGGTCGGGCGGGCAGTCCGGGGTCGCGGCCGGTTCGGCGCTGCCGGCGCCGTCCACCACAGCGCCGGGCAGGAGCACCACGGGTCCGGCCGCGGAGACCGCGGCGGAGAAGTCCGGCCCGAACTCGGCCGGGTGCAGCGCCCGGGTGAGCAGCCCGACCGCGGCGTGGGCGCCGGCGCCTGCTGGCGGCCGGATCTCCGCTTCCGCCCGGATCAGGAACAGGCCGCCCGCGAGCCGCACCACACGGGCGTGGGCGTGGACGTCGGGATCGAGCGCGTCGGGCGCGACGGCCACGTCCACGGCAGTGCCGGGCGCGAGACGCCGATGAGCGGGAGCGTCCCAGCCGGTCAGCGCGGCCCGCGCGGCGGACTCGGCGGCGGCGCGGGCGCGGGTTGCGTGGACGAGCGCCCTGGAGACGCGCGTCTCCAGTGTGCTGACGAACAGCAGCCCCGTGCCCAGGGTCCCCAGGGCCAGGAGCACGAGCAGGGCGAGGAGCAGCGCGAAGCCGGCGCTGTTCCGGGTCGCGACGTTGCCCGTGAGTATGGCAGGGGCATCGCCGTCCTCCCGCCCGGGCGTGGCATGCGCCGCCAAGACTCGCGGCGCGGGCTCGGGCAGCGGTGGCCCCGGCGGGACCGGTCCACGCACCGGCCTCACGGCCGACCTCGGTGCGCGGCGCCGTTCAGCAGCGCCAGGAACAGTCGGGCGCTGTACCGGCGCTCGGAGCCCGGGACCTCGGCGGTCGCCCGGACGACGACGGCCGCAGCGCGCGCCGGGTCGGCCGTCGGGTCGCCGGCGGGGTCGAGGGCCTGGAAGCCGCTGGCGCCGTCGTCGAGCCATTCCACGGTCAGCGGCTGTCTCCCACCCTCGCCTCGCCGGTACCGCAGGGCGCCGCCGGTCAGCGCGTACGTCCCGTTCTCGAACAACAGCGCCGCCGATCCAGCAGGCGGGAACGCTCCCGCGCCGAGCGTCCACAGCTCCACGTGCTCGCCTGGCTCAGCGGCGCAG
The DNA here is from genome assembly GCA_003242735.1 of bacterium. Lineage (NCBI taxonomy): Bacteria > bacterium. The sequence continues at coordinate 58,164 of QGVH01000023.1, forward strand.
GCCGCCGGTGCCGGCGAAGCGCTGACCAGTGGCAGCGGCCGCGCGGCGGAGTCCGCGCGGAGGAGCAGCACCGAGTCCTTGGCCGGCTCGGGCGTCCGGACGCCGCGGTAGCGGACGAGGATCCCAGCCCCGTTGGCGCCGCAGACGAGCGCGAGGCCGCGGAGCACGCGGACGGCCGCGGACTCGGACGCGATGAGGGCGATGTCCTCGTCGGGTTGGAGCAACCGGAGCTCGCCGGCGAGCACGAAGGCGGCGAGCCGGAGCGCTTCTGCGGCGGCGACGCCGTCGGCCTGCGTACGCGCCAGCCGTTCCTGGCCGCGCAGCAATCCGAACAGCGCGCCGGCCACCAACCCCGTCAGGGTGACGGTGAGGAGCAGCTCGACGAGCGAGAACCCCTTCACGGCCGGCCTCCGATGCGAGGCGGCGGAGGAGCATGGAAGACGACGAGGGGCACGCTGCGCGTCACGCGGCCGTCGTCGTACGTGGCCGTGATCACGATCCTCGCGCCGCCGCGGACCGGGACGACGGTCCATTGGAGGTGGTACCTGCCCTCCGCGCGGCTCCCCGAAGCGGGCTCCGGAACGAGCAGTAGCGAGTCGGCGACGGAGGCGAGGGCGAGCGCCGCGCCGGCCTCGGCGTGTGCGGCAGCGAGCGTACGCGCGGCGAGGATCGCGGCGGCGGTGACGCCGAGGGCGCAGGCGCCGACGATCGAGATCGACACGACGACCTCCACGAGCGTGAAGCCGCGGCTCACCATCGCCGTACCCTCCCGTAGGTCGCGACCGTGAGTCCTGCTTCGGCGCTGCCGCGGCGGACGCGGAACGTGCGGCTGGTCATGCGCCCCACGCCGAGCGCGTCGAAGCGGAGCACCACGGTGTCCATCGGCTGGCCGTCCGAGGTCAGCGTAACGCCGTACTGCGCACGCAGGTCCACGGGCGCGGCGTACGGCGCGCCGGCTCCCCCACCGGCCGTATGAATGCTGTAGCGGGCGCCGTGCAGGTCTATGACGAGTTCGGCGCCGCCGCCGGCGACTGCGGCGGCGCGGGCGTGGGCGATGCCGGCGGCCAGCGCTTCGCGGGCGGCCCGGACGGCGTACCGGTCGAGCAGCCGCGCGAACGGCACGGCGGCGATGCCGACCAGGATCCCGACCACCACCAGTGCGGTCGCCAGCTCGATGAGCGTGAAACCGGGAGAGCGGACTCTGCGCTGCATGGCGTGACGCTAACCGCGCCGATGGGGCAAGGCGATAGCTCGTTGGGAGGCGGCGCGAAGCGTGTGAGGAGGAAGCCGATCGGCTCCGAATCGGTGGGACTGTGGTTCTGGCGGGGGGCTGCGCGTGGGCGTCCGCGTGTACGACGGCGCGATCGAGCCCCGCGCCTCCCCGTGGAATCACGAGGCGCGGGGCGTATGCGGGGGCCTCACGCGCGCGGCGAGATCACTCCAGCCCGTAATCCCGGATCTTGTAGAGCAGCGCGCGCGAGCTGAGCTCAAGGAGCTGGGCGGCGCGGGTCTTGTTCCCGCCCGTACGCTCGAGGGCCTTGCGGATGAGACGACGCTCGAGTGCCGCGTTGTGCTTCTTGACCGACAGCTCGTCTTCGGGGAGCTCGTCCGTGCCGTCCAGCGGCGGCACGGGGATGCGGATATGGGTCGGCAGGTTGTTCGCGGTGATCTTCGGGCCGTCGGCCAGGACCAATGCCCGCTCGATGGTGTTCTCGAGCTCCCGCACGTTGCCCGGCCACGAGTAGTCCAGGAGCAGCTTCATCGCGTCCGGCTCGATCCCGCGGATGTCCAGCCGGAGCTTCTGGTTGTAGACCTCGATGAAGTGCTGGACGAGGAGCGGGATCTCCTCGCGCCGCTGCCGCAGCGGCACCAGGTGGATGGGAACGACCGCGACGCGGTAGTAGAGGTCGCGGCGGAAGCGGTTCTGCCGGATCGCTTCCTCGAGGTCCTTGTTCGTGGCGGCGACGATCCGCACGTCCACCGTGCGCGCGCGGTTCTCGCCCAGCCGGCGCACCTCGTTCTCCTGGAGCACGCGCAGCAGCTTGACCTGGAGGGTCATCGGCATGTCGCCGATCTCGTCCAGGAACAGCGTGCCGCCGTTCGCTGCCTCGAAGAGCCCGGGCCGGTCGCGGTCCGCGCCGGTGAACGCGCCGCGCACGTAGCCGAACAGCTCGGACTCGAGCAGGTTCTCCGGGATCGCGCCGCAGTTGACGGGCACGAACGGCTGGTTGGCGCGCTCGCTCTCGTTGTGGATGAGCCGGGCGATCAGCTCCTTGCCCGTGCCGCTCTCCCCCGTGATGAGGACTGGCGTGGGATGGCGGGCGACCTTGGACGCGATCTCGAGCGCCTCCCGCATGGCGGGGGACTTGGCAATGATCTCGCCGTAGCGGCGCTCGATGCGCACCTCGTTGCGCAAGCGGCCGACCTCCCGGCGCAGCGCCTCCCGCTCCTCGGCCTTCTTGAGCGTCAGCACGAGCTGATCGGCGCTGAAGGGTTTGGGCAGGTAGTCGTAGGCGCCGGCCTTCATCGCCTCGATGGCGAGCTCGGTGCTGCCGTAGGCGGTCATGACGATGACCAGCCCGTTGCCCCCCTGCTCCCGGTACCGCTTCAGGAACTCCATTCCGGGCAGTCGGGGCATGCGCACGTCGCACAGGATGATGTCGGGTTGCAGCTCCCGAGCGCGCGCCAATCCCTCCTCACCATCGCTCGCGGCGTGGACCTCGTAGCCCTCGCCGCTGAGGATGAGGGACACGGTTTGCCGCAGTCCTGGTTCGTCGTCGATGATGAGAACGGTCATGGTCGGAAAACCGGAGGACGGCGCGTGAGCCGCCCGATCCGCGGCCACTGCACCACGACAAAGGATCTGTCGTGCCAGTTCCGGGGAGCGGGTCAAGGGAAAATAGGATGTAACACACCGGTTGGACAAGGGGCGGGACGGCGCCGGCGGGCGTCGGTCGAGCAGGCCGGCAGGTGCGAGCCAGCCCCCGGCCGCCCGCGGGTCTCACGCCGCCGGGACCGGCTGAACGGCCGCCGGCAGGACCACGGTGAAGGTCGCGCCGGCGCCCGGTTGGCTCTCCACGCGGATCGTGCCGCCCATGGCGTCGATGAGCCGGGCGCAGACGGCGAGGCCGAGGCCGGTCCCCTTGCCCGGCTCCTTCGTCGTCACGAACGGATCGAAGACCTGTCCAATGAGATCCGGCGGAATGCCCGGCCCGTTGTCCGAGACGGCGATCTCGACGATCTCGCCGCCGGGCGGGAAGGGGTCTTCCCGCGGCAGGCGCGCCGGCTGGTGCAGGCGGCGACGGTGCGAGTAGTCCGCGTACGGCGGGTCGTCCTTCCGCCGGGCGCGCGGCTGCGGCCGGGGCTGGTGCTTGCCGCTGCGCGTGCGGATCGTGATGGCCGGGTCTTCCCTCCCCTCCAGCGCATCCACCGCGTTGAGCAGCAGGTTGACGAGCACCTGCTCGAGCTGGAACTGGTCCGCGACCACCTCGGGCGAGTCGGGCGCCAGCTCCAGCGTGACGCGGATCGTATCCAGTTTCCCCTGCGTGCGCAGGAGGTCCACGGTGCGCTCGACGACGGACGCAACGGCGATGGGCCGCGCGTGGGCCTCGCGGGGCCGGGCGTAGTCCAGCAGGCTGCGCACGATCTTGTCGATCCGCCGTGCCTCGGCCTCGGCCGCGTCCACCAGTTCTCTCTCTGCCAGGCCGACCCTCCGGCCGAGCACGGCGAGGTAGCCGAGCACGGCGCCGAGCGGGTTGCCGATCTCGTGGGCGATGCCCGCGCTGAGCCGGCCGACCGACGCCAGCTTCTCCGCGCGGACGAGCTCGTCCCGCGCCTCGGTGAGCAGGCGGTTCGTCTCCTGGAGCGAGGCGATGTTCGCGCCGAGCTGCTCCTGGTTGGCGATGAGGCGCTCGGCCATGCGGTTCACCGCTTCGGCGAGGCGTGCGAGTTCCCGGGTCTCCCCCGGCGGCAGGCGGCTCGAGTAGTCGCCCTCGGCGATGGCGGCGATGCCGTCGATCATGCGGTCCACCGGCCGGAGCACCCGGGTCTGGAGGAGCCAGTGGCCGAAGGAGGCGAAAACGACGAGGTCGGCCCCGGTGAGCAGGAAGACGTAGATCACGGCGACCGTCCCGCTCTCGAGGCGCGGCACCACGATGAGGATCCCGGTGGCCGCGACCAGCATCGCGCCGACGAAGACGAGGCCGAAGGCGGTGAGCAGCTCGCGGCGCAGAGTCGGGAGGTGGTGCATGGGTGGTGGTTCGGGACGATCCGCCGTCGTTCGCTGCAAAGATGACGTGCACCGTGCCGGCGCGGCAAGGGAGCGCGAAAACGCAGCCGCACCCAGGCCGCCGCGTTGCGTCACGGCAGCGTGGGTGCGCAAGCAACGACCGGGTTCACTGCGAGCACTCGATCACACCCTCCTGGGTGGCGGGTGGCGCGAGCGACTTGAGCGATTCGTCCCCCACCCAGATCGCGCACTGCTTCCCCGGCCATGCCGCGTGCGTCGCCGTCGCGGCCCAACCGGTCGATCCCGCTGCAGTGATCGAGATGCTGACACCCGGCGTGTGGACGAACTCCTCGGGGCCCGGGTCACCGACGTACGAGCCAGTGGTGTGGTGGGCGATTTCCTGCTGGATCGCAAGGTCCCGCAGCGATGCCCTCACCGTGCTCTGAGCCGACCGCGCCCGGGCCTCGTTGTACTTCGACACGGCGATGGTGGCAAGGATTCCGATGATCACCACCACGATCAGGAGCTCGATGAGCGTGAACCCGCGGCGCCCCATACGCATGGTTGGTATCCTTACTCTGTTTGACGGAACGGGGCGGCGGCTAGGTGCCGCCGCCCCGTGTTATCCGTGCACTGGCTAAGGTTGCCGCGAGTAGATTACTCACCCGTGCACGCGACGACGCCAGTCACGGTGGCCGGCGCGCTGGGGCTGGCATCACCCCAGTAGTACACGCAGAACCGGCTCTCGTCCAGCGCCTGGTGAGTGGCCTTCGCCCACCAGCCCGCCGTGGTCGCCTCCAGTTCGATGCTGACGCCGCCGGACGGCGAGAAGTTGAGCCTCTCCAGGTCCGGCGCGTACTGGTAGTTGTTCGCCGGATCCGAGTAGTAGATCTCCTGCTCGGCCGCCAGGTTCTTGAGGTCCGACTTCATCGCCGAGAAGTACGCCCGCTCACGCGTCTTGCTGAACTTTGGGATGGCGATGGCGGCCAGGATGCCGATGATCACCACCACGATCAGCAGCTCGATCAGCGTGAACCCTTGACGTCCCTTGATCATGACCCCGTCCTTTCGTTGATGGAGGCTACGTTGCAAGGACGCGGTCTGGAGGTGGCAACTCCTGTTCCATGGTCGTTCCGCAGCCGCTCCCACGGCGCATCTCATTACACCTCAACAATTTCGCCAATTACACAAGACATGAGCAAGCTGCACGAGATCGACTCGAACCGTTGCATTCTGCAATCCCCTGGCAGAATACGACGCGGGCTCGTCGAGTGCGTTTAGTGCTGCGATCGCCGGCGCGAGCGCCAGCTCCGCGGGCTCACGGCCCGCGCACTCATTCGCGGTCGAGCCATCCGTTGCGCGCCTCGGCGCCGGCCGGTGCGTTACGGTCGAGTGTCCCCATTGACACCGAATCCCGGAGCGCCGTGAGGACCTCGCGGGCACGCTGATCCTCGCCGGCGCGCAGGAAGGCAGTGTCCAGAGCGGCGGAGGCCGCAGCATGGGCTCCAGCCTCGAAGAGCGTGCGGGCATAGAACGCCCATTCGCGCCACGTGCCCTCCCCACCAAGGGAGACAGCCGCCCGGGCTGCGCGGGCTGCGCGCTGATGCTCGCCCATCGCCTGGAGTGCGCTGGCACGCAGCTCCTGTAACACCGGCTCGAGAGGACCGATGCGCATTGCCTGCTCCGCGGCCCGCAGCGCGTCCTCGGCGCGGCCGACTTGGAGGTAGGCCTGCGCGAGGAGCGCCTGGGTGCGGGACACGTCGGGTGCCATCGCGCGCGACGCCTCCAGGCATTCCACGGCGCGCTCGGGCCAGGCCGCACGCAGATAGTGCGCCCCGCATTCGGTCAGCCGGGCCGCATCGCGTG
>QGVH01000024.1 GCA_003242735.1 bacterium
GCAGCTGCCGCAGCACGTACTGGAGGATGCCGCCGTGGCGGTAGTACTCGGCCTCCTGGGGCGTGTCGACGCGGACCGTGGCGCGGAACTCGATGCGGCTGCCGTCCTCCTTCGTTGCGCGCACCCGCACGCTCCTCGCCTCGCCCTCGGCGGCGAGTGCCTCGGCAACGCCCTCGATGTCGTAGACCTCGCGGCCCGTCAGCCCGAGCGCCTCCGCGCTCTCGCCCGGCCGGAACTGCAGCGGCAAGACCCCCATGCCCACCAGGTTGGAGCGGTGGATGCGCTCGAAGCTCTCGGCCAAGACCGCCCGCACGCCGAGCAGCCGCGGCCCCTTGGCCGCCCAGTCGCGGCTGGAGCCCGAGCCGTACTCCTTGCCCGCGATCACCACCAGCGGCACCCCCTCGGCCTGGTAGCGCTCGGCCGCCTCGAAGATCGTCATCTGCTCCCCCGAGGGAAGATGCAGCGTATAGCCGCCCTCCACCCCCGGCACCAGGCGGTTCCTCAGCCGCACGTTGGCGAACGTGCCCCGCACCATGACCTCGTGGTTGCCCCGCCTGGAGCCGTAGGAGTTGAAGTCCTTGGGCTCCACCCCACGCTCGATCAGGTAGCGCCCGGCCGGGCTGTCCTTCTTGATCGAGCCCGCAGGGCTGATGTGGTCGGTCGTGATGCTGTCGCCCAACAGCGCCAGCACCCGCGCCCCCCGAATGTCCTCGACCGGGCCCGGCTCCTCCGGCATGCCCTCGAAATAGGGCGGGTGCTTGACGTAGGTCGACTCCTCGTCCCAGGCGTAGAGGTCCCCCTCCGGCACCGGCAGCGTGCGCCAGCGCTCATCGCCCTCGAAGACCGAGGCGTACTCCTCCGCAAACAGCTCCGCCCTCACATGCTGGCGGATCGTCTCCTGGACCTCCTCCTGCGAGGGCCAGATGTCCTTGAGGAACACCGAGCGGCCCTCCCGGTCCACCCCCAGCGGCTCGTTGTAGAGATCAATGTCGATCCGACCCGCCAGCGCATACGCCACCACCAGCGGAGGCGACATCAAGTAATTCGCCCTCACCTCCGAATGGATGCGTCCCTCGAAGTTGCGGTTGCCGGAGAGGACGGAGACGGCGACGAGTCCGCGGTCGTGGATCGCCCGCGAGACCGCCTCGGGCAAGGGGCCGCTGTTGCCGATGCAGGTGGTGCAGCCGTAGCCCACCAGGTGGAAGCCCAGCGCCTCGAGGTACGGCATGAGCCCCGCACGCTCCAGGTAGTTGGTCACCACCTTCGAGCCCGGCGCCAGCGACGTCTTCACCCACGGCTGCGTCTTCAGCCCCCGCTCCACCGCCTTCTTCGCCAACAGCCCCGCCGCCACCATCACCGACGGGTTCGACGTGTTCGTGCAGCTCGTGATCGCCGCAATGACAATGGATCCGTGGTCCAGTTGCTTCGCCACGTCCTCGCTCACGCGGCCGCCGTTCGCCGCCACCTCGCCTCTCCCCGCCTCGCCCCACACGCCGATCCCTGGCGCACCGGGCCCCTGCTGGCTGGCCGCGAGCTTCATCGTGGGCGGCCGGCCGCCGGCGGGCAGCAGGTCGGGCAACGCGTCCCGGAACGCGTCCGCAACGCCGGAGAGCGGGACGCGGTCCTGAGGCCGGCGCGGGCCCGCCAGGCTCGGCTCGACCGTGCCGAGGTCGAGCTCCAGCGTGTCGCTGAACTCCGGCTCCGGCGAGTCCGCGGTGTGGAAGAGACCCTGCTCCTTCATGTACGCCTCGACCAGCGCGATCCGCTCCTCGGACCGGCCCGTCAGCCGCAGATACCGCAGCGTCGCGTCGTCCACGGGGAAGATCGCGATCGTCGCACCGTATTCCGGCGACATGTTGCCGATCGTCGCTCGGTCGGCGACCGAGAGGCTCGCCACGCCCGGCCCGTAGAACTCCACGAACTTGCCGACCACGCCCTTCTGCCGGAGCATCTGCGTGACCGTCAGCACCAGGTCCGTGGCCGTGGCCCCTTCCGGCAACTCGCCGTAGAGCTTGAAGCCCACGACCTGCGGGATCAGCATCGAGACCGGCTGGCCGAGCATCGCCGCCTCCGCCTCGATGCCGCCCACGCCCCAGCCCAGCACACCGAGGCCGTTCACCATCGTGGTGTGCGAATCGGTGCCCACCAGGGTGTCGGGGTAGGCGAGGCGCGGGCCACCCGCCGTGGAGGCGGCGGCCTTCACGTCGTCTTCCTCCAGCCCGAACACCACCCGCGCCAGGTACTCCAGGTTCACCTGGTGCACGATCCCCGTCTCCGGCGGGACGACGCGGAAGTTGTCGAACGCCCTCTGGCCCCACCGGAGGAACACGTACCGCTCGCGGTTGCGGCGGTACTCCAGCTCGGCGTTCGTCTCGAACGCGATGCGCGTCCCGAACTCGTCCACCTGCACCGAGTGGTCGATCACCAGCTCCACCGGCTGCAGCGGGTTGATCCGCTTCGGATCCCCGCCCATCCGCCGCATCGCATCCCGCATCGCCGCCAGGTCCACCACCGCCGGAACGCCGGTGAAGTCCTGGAGGAGGACGCGCGCGGGCATGAACGCGATCTCCTTGGTCGGTTCCGCCCGCGCCTCCCAACGCGCCAGCGCCTCGATGTCCTGGGCGGTCACCACCCGTCCGTCCTCGTGCCGCAGCAGGTTCTCCAGGAGGATCTTCAGCGAGTACGGCAGCCGCGCGATGGACAGCCCCGCGCGCTCCAGCGCGTCCAGCCGGAACAGCTCGTACTGCCGCCCGCCGACCGTCATCACGGCCTTGCTGCCGAAGCTATTCTTCATCGGATGATCTCCATCGTCTGACTGTCAGCCCCACGCGCACCGCCTCACTGGAAAGGTACCCATCGTCCGTCGCACGGTTGCGCGCCCACTCGTGTCGCCCTCGAAGCGGCTACCGCCGCTGCCCTGCCGGCGTCCGCGGCCGCTCGGCGTGCGTCTCGATCGGCGCGATCGCGATCGGGTGGTCCACCGGCCGCGGCACCAGCGCCTCCCCCTCGCTCCGCGCCACGAACGCCGCAGCCGTCAGGTCGCCCGTCACGTTCACCGCCGTACGCATCATGTCCAGGATCCGGTCCACGCCCAGGATCAGCGCGATGCCCGCCTGCGCCTGCGTCCCCAACCCGACCGAATTCAGCACCAGGATCAGCGTGATGATCCCCGCGCTCGGCACGCCCGCCGCACCGATGCTCGCCAGCGTCGCAGTGAGCACGATGGTGAGCTGCTCCGCGATGCCCATCGGCACCCCGTAGATCTGGGCGATGAACATCACGGCCACCGCCTGGTACAGCGCCGTCCCGTCCATGTTGATCGTGGCGCCCAGCGGCAGCACGAAGGAGGACACCTCCTTCGAGACGCCCAGCTTCTCCTCGGCCGTCTCCATCGTGACCGGCAGCGTCGCGCTCGAGCTGGAGGTCGAGAACGCGACGAGCGGCACCTCCGCGATGCGGCGGAAGAACGTGACCGGATTGAGCCGCGCCAGCACCCGCACCAGCACGGCATACGTACCGAAGACGTGCAGCGCGAGCCCCGCGATCACCGTCAGGGCGTAGACCAGCAGTGAACGCAGAAGGTCGAGGCCGAACTCGGCGACCACCGCGCCGATCAGCACGAACACGGCGTACGGCGCGAGCTTCATCACCCAGTCGATCACGACCATCACGGCGTCGTTCACGCCGTGGAAGAAGTTGAGCACCGCGTCCCGCCGCTCGTCGGCGACCAGACTCACCGCCGCGCCGAAGATGATCGTGAAGACGATGAGCGGCAGCAGCTCCATCTGCGCTGCGGCCTGGAACGGGTTGGACGGGATCATGTTGAGCAGCACGTCCACGACGCCGGGGCTCTCCGCCGCCAGCGCCACGCGTCCCGCCGCCTCGCTGGAGAACTGCGCTGCCAGCGAGTCCCGGGTCGCCGGGTCGATGCGCGAGCCTGGCCGGATGATGTTGGAGAGGATCAGCCCGATGGTGACCGCGATCGCGGTGGTGACCAGGTAGTAGGCGACGGTCTTGCCGCCGATGCGCCCCAGCTTGCGGATGTCCCCGAGGGAGGCCGTCCCCACCAGCAGGCTCGCCACCACCAGCGGCACGACCAGCATGGTGATCAGCTTGATGAATGCGGTGCCCACCGGCCGCAGCGCGACCAGGCCCTGCTGGAGCCAGACCAGCCCTGCGAGGTTGGCGATCAGGCCGACTGCCACCCCCACCACCAGCCCGATGAAGATCTTGGTGTATAGCTGCATCACGCCTCCGTCGGGGCTATCCTCCGGTGTTCACCGCATTTGGCTGTCGGACCGGAAGTTAGACGGGTGACGGGGCCGGGGTCAACCACAGGTCCCGCCGCGTAGGTCTCGAGGCAGCCGCCTCGGGGTGCTGATCGCGGTGACGCGGCGCGATCTTCCCGCGCCCGGACAGGCGCCACGGCGCGCGACGGGCAGCCCTCGCTCACGTCTCGCCCGGGTGGCGGGCACGCCGCGGCGGCGCGCCCGCGGGTCGGACCGCCCCTTCCTCCGCCACTCGCCTCCGTGCTACCTTCCGTTGCTTCGTTCACGGAACGACAACGACCGAGATCGATGCGCCGAATCCTGCTCCTGATCTCGCTCCTGCTGGCCGTGGGTGTCGCGTGCGACCGCCCGGCGAACGACGCCGATCGGGCCGCCGGGAAGGGCGATGCCGGCCCGGCCGCCGCACGCGCGCCCGCCGCCTACGAGCGCCGCATGCTCTTCCTCGCCAGGTCGCAGGACCGGCCCGTCGTCGCCCTCTTCGACTTCACGACCTTCGACGACGGAGCCCGCCTGCACCGCGCCGTGCGGGCGTGGCGCGGCGAGGGCGACCGCGGCTGGGACTCGGTCTTCGTGGCCGCCTGGGAGGACGAGCCCGTGCGCGCGCCGTGGCTGATCGTGCCCCACGGCCCGTTCCGGCTGCTCGTCGGCGACGACGGGGAGGTCGAGGCCCTGGTGTACCGCGGCGAGCGCGGCGAGCTGCGGCTGCTACCCGCGCCCGAATTCGCGGCGTGGAGCCGGGGCCGCGGCACACAGCTCCGGCTCCGGAGCGCCCGCCTCGTCCAGGACGACGCACACACGCCGGGCGTGCTGCTGGACGTCCAGCTCGCGCGCGAGCTGCCACGCGGCAACGCCCGTGGCCGCGCGGCGTCCGCCACGGATCCCGGCACGTCCGGTGCGTCGCCCGCCCGGGCCCTGCTCTACGACGAGGCCTACATCACGGACGGCGAGGAGCTGCACGTCGCGCTCACCGGCGCGCCCGGCGCCGACGACGTGCTCTGGGTGATCGCGGGACCGGAAGAGCGAGTGGTCGAAGGCGCACGGCTCGAAGACGGTGCCGCGGAGAACGATGATCCGCGCGAGCCGAACGCGGTGTGGCGCATCGCGGCGCCGGACGCCGCACTCGAGGGCGAGCTGCGGGCGGCGGGTCGGCCCCTCGAGCTCGCCACGAGCGACGCGCTCGGACCCGCCCCGGTCGCGCTGTACCTGGTGCGCGGCTGGGTGGAGCTGCGGGGCGTGCGGCGCCCGGTCTACGGACTCGTGCGCCGCGGCAAGGCGTGATGATGGAGTTGATCCGGCTCGCGCTCACCGTGCTGTTCGGCTCGCTGGCGGGCGGCATCACGAACAGCGTCGCGATCTGGATGCTCTTCCACCCCTACCACCCGCCGCGACTGTTCGGCCGCCCGCTCCGTTGGCTCCAGGGCGCGATCCCCAAGAACAAGGCGCGCCTCGCCGCGGCCGTCGGCCGCACCGTCGGCACGCGTCTGCTCACCGGCGAAGACCTCGCCCGAACGGTGGCGGAGCCGGGGTTCCGCGAGGCGTTCGATGAGCGGCTGCGCGGCTTCCTCGAGGCCGTGCTCACCCGAGAGCGCGGCCCCCTCGTCGAGGAGCTCGCGCCCGGCGTGGCGGCCGAGCTGCGCCGGCTGCTGGACGACGTCGCAGCGAACCTGCTGGCACGCCTCGACGCCTATCTCGCCTCCGATGACTTCCGCGCCGCCGCGCTGCGCTGGGCCGATGCGCTCATCGGGGAGTTCGGCGACCAGCCGATCGCGGACGTGCTCACGCCGGAGCGCGAGGCCGCGCTCGCGGAGCGCGCGGACGCGTGGCTCGCGCAGCTCGTGGGCGGCGAGGGCTTCGAGCGCACCGTGCGCGAGTACCTCGACCGTTCCGCCGAGCGGCTGCTCGACCCCTCCCGCACGTTCGAGAACGTCGTTCCCGTCGGGCTCGTCGCGGCGGTCGAACGCGCGATCTCCGCGTACCTCCCGATCGCCATCGAGCGGCTGGGCGGCATGCTCGAGGCGCCGGGGGCGCGCGCGCGTGTCGAACGGGTGCTGCACGAGATCCTCGACCGCTTCATGCGGGACCTGAAGTTCCACCAGCGCATCGTCGCCGCGCTGATCATCACGCCGGAGACGGTGCAGCGCGTGCTCGAGGCGATCGAGGCGGAGGGCGCGAACAAGATCTCGGAGTTGCTCCAGGACCCGGACGTCCGGGAGGCGATGGCGCGGAGCGTGAACGACGCGATCGTCGACTTCCTGCGCCGCCCCGTGACGTCCGTCCTGGGCAGACCGGGCGATCGGAGCGTGGAGGAAGCGAAGGCGACGGTCGCCGGTTGGGTGCTGAACCTGGCCCGCGACCCCGCCACCCGCGCGTTCCTGGTCGAGCGTCTGCGGACGATGCTGCGCTCGGCGGAGCACAGGACGTGGGGCGAGGTGCTGGGCCGCATCCCGCGGGACCGCGTCGCCGACGCCGTTGTCGCGGCGGCGAGGAGCGAACGCGCGCGGGCGCTGTACCGCGAGGCCGCCGCCCGCCTGGTGGCCGCCGTGCTGGAGCGTCCCATCGGCCGCCCGGCGGACCGTCTGCCGCCGGACGCGATCGACCGCATCGAGCGGGCGCTCGCGGACCCGCTCTGGGCCTGGATCCAAGAGCAGGTTCCGCCCATCGCGCAGCGCGTGGACATCAGCCGCCGCGTCGAGCAGAAGATGCTCGACTACCCCACCGAGCGGCTCGAGGAGCTGGTCCGCGGAGTGACCGACCGGGAGCTGCGCCTGATCGTCCGGATCGGCTACGCACTCGGCGCGGTCATCGGCCTCGTTTCCGGCCTGGTCTCCCTCCTCCTCTAGGCGGCAGAGCCGACGTCGCAACGCAACGCGCCCGGCGCCGGATCGTCTCCGGGCCGGGCGCAGCCGTCTCCCTACGTGCCCCGCCGCTCAGCCGCGGAACCGCTCCCGCGCAAGGAGCACTGCACCGCGCTCTGCGGCACGCTGCATCATGCTGCCCACGTAGTTCTCGTCCATCGCGGCGATGCGGTTCTGGGGCGTCGCGGGGTACGTCTGGCCGCAGACTGAACAAACGATGAGGTCGTACTGGAGACGCCAGGTCCCCGTACAATCGTCGTGCACATGCGCGAGCACGGGCCCCTCCTTCAGGACGCCGGAGTCCCCGCCGGCCGCCCTGGCCGGTCGGTCTCCCGCTCGCGCGGAGCGGGGCGGGCACATAGTAATCTGGGTCACGAGGCGCCGCCAGCCCCGATGGGCGGGTCACCCGGACCGGTCGCGCCCTCGAACGCCCGGATCCTCTCCGCGAGTTCGTGCGGCACGGGGATCGAACGGCCCGCCCGGTAGTCGTACATGACCTGCACGATGCGGCCGCTCGCGAGGAGTTCGCCCTCGGCCGAACGTAGCTCGTACTCCGTCACGATGCTCTTGTGGCCGATGTGGGAGACCCGCACACGGACCTCGAGTCGGGCGGGCCAGCGGATCCGTCCGTGGTAGCGGACCTGGACCTCGCCGATCACGTAGTCGATGTCCTCGAGGCCGCTGCGGCCCGCGACCTCACGCCAGTAGGCGGCGCGCGCTTCCTCGAAGTAGATGAGCGGCAGCGTGTGGTGGGCGTGGCCCATGGGGTCGAGGTCGCGGAAGCGGACCTCCACCGGGTGGCGGAATCGCATCAGGCGGGCTCCTGCGCGTCCGCGCTGCCGGCCGCCAGCGCGAGCCACAAGCCGGCGGCGCCACAGGCCAGTGCGCCGATTGCGATGAGGTAGACGCCGGGGAGGAAGGTGCCCGGCACGACCACGCCGAGGATGACGCCCATCATGCCCAGCCCGACCGCCAGCAGGCCGACCAGCAGCAGCGCGTGCGGGTCGAGGCGGCCGGGGCGGCCGCCAGACGATCCGCCTCCGGCGTCGCCCGACGCCGACGCGGCGCCGCTCCCGCTGCGGTCCGAACCAGTGGCGAGCGCGGCCGCGGCGCCCTGATCCCGATCGTGGGCGGCGCTGCCGCCCTTCGTGCGTCGCTCCGCCATCACCGCCGCCGTGGCCGGAGCCAGTCGAGCATCTGGATCTTGTGACGCGGCCGCCGTGTCATGCCGGGCGGCAGCACGCGGTCTTCCTTGCCCGGGATCCCCGGATGGCCCAGGCCGATGTAGACGCCCAGCCCGAACGCCGCGACGGACGCCACGATCAACCAGCTCATGTCAGCCGCTCTCCTCCTCGTTCTGTCGCGCCCCGGCGCGCCGCCGCACCGGCGGCAGGGTGGCCACCACGCCCAGCAGGTAGCCGTGCAGCCGGCCGTTGGTCGCCAGGACGCCCTCGACGTGCGGGTCCGGCCGGTTGTAGCGCACCTCGTTCCCGGCCAGGTCCGTGGCCCGGCCGCCCGCCTCCTCGACCAGGAGCACGCCGGCGCACACGTCCCACTCGCTCTTCGGGCCGCGGCTCAGGAACACGTCCCCTTCGCCGGCGGCGAGTCTCGCGAGCTTGTACGCCGTGCTGCCCGTGGGGCGCAAGACCCAACCGCCGTGGAACGGGTCGAACTCGCCCGCGGCGATCTCGCTCCGCGACGCGAGCAACACCGCCTGGTCGCCGGTGGAGCGCGCGGTCACGTGCAACCGCACGGCCCCGCGTCGCCGCGGCGTCTCGCGCCACGCGCCGCGCCCACGAACGGCCCAGAACAGCTCGCCCGTGGCCGGGTTGTACACCACCCCCAGCACCGCGCGGCCCGCTTCGACCAGTCCGATGGACACGGCGAACTCCGGCCGGCCCGCGATGTAGGAGCGCGTCCCGTCCAGCGGGTCCACGATCCATACCCGCTCCCGTCGGAGCCGGTCCGGCGCGTCCTTCGTTTCCTCCGAGAGCCAGCCGTACTCCGGCCGTGCGCCGAGCAGCCGCGCGCGCAGGATCTCGTCGGCCTCGAGGTCCGCCGCCGTGAGCGGCTGGTCTGGCTCCTTGTAGGTGACCTCGTGCGCTCCGCCGAACCGGCGCATGAGCGCCTCGCCCGCCTCACGCGCGGCCGAAACCGCCAGCTCCAGGTCTCCGCGTGGCTCCACGCTCACTCGTTGCCTCCGGTCCGGTCCACTGGACTGCAGAAGACCGACCGCCCTCCCGCTCCCGCCGAGCGGGCCGGACGGACGGAGCGGCTCACCGCCCGGCCCACGTGGAGACGCGGAGAACGCGGGGCCCTCCCACACTCGCACGCGTTCCCTGCGGAGCCGAGCGCTCCGTGTTCGGTACGGGTCTCCACGATGTTGTATGTGATTCCCGCCGGTGGGATCCGTGCGCGTCCCGTCGCCGACCCTCCGGCGCGCGGCCTGCGACCCCGGAGGGGGCGCCGGCCCTACCCTCCCAGCGCCTCCACCCTCCGCATCGCCGCGCGCAACGGTAACACGATGGCGGCCAGCGTGACCAGCCCCGCCAGCCCGAGCCCCACGCCCAACCGCAGCAGCTCCCCACCCCCCAGCGGCTCGCCTTGCAGCCGGGCGGTGAGGAACGCGTGCACCGGCCACGCTTCCAGCCCGATCACGACGGCGAGGTACACGACGGCGGTCATCATGAACGCGAAGCCACCGAAGCCCGTGGGGATCTGCGCTGCGTTCTCCGTGTCGAAGCGCGGGAACAGCGCGCCGAAGCCGAGCGCCAGCGCCGCCACCGCCACCGTCACGCCCGTGATGGTGATCAGCGACAGGGCCATCATGAACGGACCGACGCGGAGGATCGCGTTCGTCGTCGCCGTCAGTGCCAGCGCGAGCACGAGGAGCGGCACCAGCCCGACGAAGAACTTGCACCACACCATTGCTCGCAGGTCCAGCGGCGACGAGCGCAGCAGCCAGAACGTGCGCCCCTCGAGGCTGACCGCCGGGAAGACGAACCGGGCCGCGATGGCCGCGAGCACGAACCCCGCCAGCCCGATGTTGAGGAAGGAGATCACGTTGACGAGGAAGAAGCTCACCCGCTCGCCGCTCCACAGCGGCAGCACCTTCACGTTGTAGGCGTAGATCACCACCAACACACCCAGCAGGATGAGCTGCGACCACTGGGACGTGTCGCGGAAGAACGTGCGCACGTCCTTGGCGATCATCACGCGCGCGGCGACCGGCACGCGCGCCGCGAGCGCGCCCGCCGCGAGCCCATCCGCCCGACTCTCGCGCCGCCGCTCCGCGCCTTCCTGCGCCCGGCTGAACCCGGTGAGGTACCAGCGCTCGTGGGCCCACGCGCCGAGCACCACGAACGCCGCGGCGGTGCTCGTGAGCAGGAGCAGCGGGAACAGGTCGCCGCCTGCGCCGAGGGCGGCCATCATCGCCTCCGCCGCCCACTCGCTCGGCAGCCACGGCGAGCTCGGCGCGCGCAACGCCGCCACGAAATCCACCAGGTCCCGGAACCCCTCCGGCTGCGCGAGGCGCTCCGGCCGGAGCAGTCGCACCAGCACGACCAACCCTGCCGCCGCGAACAGCGCGAGGAGCGCCAGCAGGTCACGGGCGCGCCGCGCCGGGAACACGTTGACCAAGAGCAGCGTCACCGCCGCTCCCGCGACCGCGGGCAGCACCAGCACGCCGATGAGCGACGCCGCAGCGACCAGCGCGTACACCACACCGCCCTCGTAGACCCAGCCGTACGCGACCAGCACGGGCGCCAGCACCAGCACGACCATCCAGGACGAGTGCAGCATCGTCTCCAGCAGCCGCGCCAGGTACAGCCGCACCCCATCCACCGGCGCGGCCAGCAGCATCTCCAGGTCCCGCGCCAGGAAGAACGTGGACAGCGCCGTCACCACGTTGGACAGGAGCAGCACGGACAGGAACGTGAGCAGGATGAGCCCGAGCAGCTTCGCAGCGAGCACGTCGCCGATCCCCTCGGCGCTCCGGAAGTAGACCAGCAGCCGGTACAGCACGCCGAAGAGCGCGAGCCAGAACACCAGGCCGAGGCCGCCCAGCACCGCCACGCGTGCACGGACGCCCGCGCCCGTCGCCCGCCGGGCCGCGGCGCGCAGCTTGGGGCCCAGCAAGGCCAGCACGCCCATCTCCGCCGGCCGTCGCGCGCGGGCCACCCCTCGCCCGGGCATCTCGTGCGCGACGACGGTCATGTGCCCTGCCCTCCTGGTGCCCCTGCCACCGTGGCCGCCACCTCCCTCACCTGCTCCTCCTGGGTCAGCTTCAAGAACACGTCCTCCAGCCCCGCCGTGCCGGCCTCCGCCTCCCGGCGCAGATCGTCCATCGTGCCGATGGCGCGGACGCGCCCCTCGTGCAGGATCGCGATGCGGTCGCACAGCGCCTCCGCCACCTCGAGGGTGTGGGTCGAGAGGAACACGGTGCCGCCCTGCCGAACGAACGAGCGGAGCAGATCCTTGATCAGCCGCGCACCCTTCGGGTCCAGCCCCACCATCGGCTCGTCCACCACGACCAACTCCGGCCGGTGCACCAGCGCCGCGCTGATCAGCAGCTTCTGCCGCATGCCGTGGCTGTAGTTCTCCACCAGCGTGTGCTTCCACCGCGCCAGGTCGAACAGCTCGAGCAGCTCATCTGCGCGCCGCTCCGCCTCCGGCCCCGTGTGGCCCCACAGTCCGTTCACGAAGCGCAGGAACTCCGCGCCGGTCAGCTTCTCGTAGACGTACGGCCGGTCCGGGATGTAGCCGATCAGCCGCCGCGCCGCCGCCGGCTCCCGCACCACGTCGTGCCCGCCGATCAGGATGCGGCCGCCGCTCGGCCGCAGCACGCCGGCGATCATCCGGATCGTCGTGGTCTTGCCCGCGCCGTTCGGGCCCAGGAAGCCGAACAGCTCGCCCCGCCGCACGTGCAGGTCGAGCGGGTGCACCGCGGTGAACCGGCCGTAGCGCTTGTATACTCCCTCCAGTCGGATCATAGGACCTCGAGCTCCAGTCGTCCGATCAGCCGCACCAGCTCGACCTGCCGCGCCAGCCCGCCCACCACCATCCGGAGGTGCGACGCGTCCGCCGGGAACTGGCCGAGCGTGGGATCCACCGCGACCCAGCGGCCGCCCAGCCAGACCTCCGGCCACGCGTGGTAATAGAACCGCCCCTGCACGTGGACGAGCCCCGCCACCGGCCGCGCGGGCAGGCCCAACGCCCGCGCCAGCGCCACGTACAGCACGGTGTGCTCGTTGCAATCGCCCTTGCGCGCCTCGAGCACCTGCACCGCGCTCGGCACGCTCGGCACGATGTCCTTCGCGAGCCGCGCATGCACCCAGTCGTTCAGCCGCCGCGCCACCGCCGTCGGGTCCGTCTCGTCGCCGGCGATGCGCCGCGCGGTGCGCACGATGCGCGGGTCGTCGGACTGGATCAGCGGTGTGGCGCCCAGCTCCGCGGCCGCTTCGCCGCCGCCCCTGTACGGCAACGCGTAGCCGGCTTCGAGCACCGTCTCGCGCTCCACGATCAGCGTGTCGCCGACAAGGGTCTGCCGGCCGCCCGCCAGGTCCAGCCCTTCCAGCCCGACGCCCCGCAGCCGCACCCTGAGCCGGTCCAACGCCTCCACGGAATCGAGGGCGACGTCGCTCGCGATGGCCGTGGCCTCGATGATCGCTCCGTACCCGGCCGCCAGCGCCGGGTCCGCGCCCGCGGCGCGCCAGTCCTGCCGCGCCAGCTCGAACTCCGTCCGCTCCAGCGTCAGGCCCAGCGGGCTCTCCGCACGGACGAGACGGCCGTCCTCATCCACCCAGCTCGTGACCACGAGACCGCCCACACGCTGCTCGAGCCGCCACGCCGGGACGGTGTCGTAGCGCGCCGGGACGAAACGTTCTGCTCCCGCATCCCATGTCACGCTGTCCGGCACGAGGATCGTGTCGTGCCCCACGACGCGGACAACCGTCTCCCGCACGTCCATCACCGCTGGGTCGAACAGCCGGCCCACGACCTCGCGCCCCACCTGGAGCTGACCCGCCGCCGCCATCCGCGTCGCGAACAACGCGTCCAGCGTCAGGTCCGGGTCCAGCCGCACGCGGCTCCGCTCCGGCGCCCCGCCCGCCCCGATCTCCAGCTCCAAGAGCGAGTCCGGCGTTGCGTAGCCCGTCACTTCGTACCGCCCCACCGCCGACTGCAGCGCGAAACGGAACCGCTTCAACTCCAGCGCGCGGCCCAGCTCCACGCGCGTGGTGGCGATGGCGCGGTGCATCCGGCCGAGCGCCGGCACGTCCAGCGACAGCATGTCCTCGAGGACGAAGCCGCCCGGGACCGTGTCCAGCCGCGTGGACGCCATGCCGATCGTGCGATCGCCCATCCGGACCGCGTAGACGTGGGACCCCGGTCCGATGGCGCGCGCCCCCTCCTCGAGCCGCAGCGCCATCGGCTTGGCGTACTCACGCTCGATGTGCACGGCGATGACCGCGGCCCACACACCGAGGACCAGGAAGGCGAGGATCTTCCGCGAACGTGTGGCGAACATGACCGCTCTCCCGCGCGCGCCGGCGGAAACGACACGAGAGCACGCACCGCGTGCCCTCGACAGCGGTCGAGAGTGTCCGCCCGGGAGAGCTGGAGGGAAAGGCGGGAACCGCCGGCGCAGGCCCTAACGCCGCTCGAGGCGGCGCTCGAACGCCTCGCGCTCGTACTCGGTTTCGACGACGATGACGATCCGCGACGGCGGACCGTCCTGCTCGACGTGCTCGACCAGCACGGGGACCATCACCTCCGCCGCCTCCTCCGCATCCAGGTTGCCGGCACCGGTCCCCAGCGGCACGACGGCAACACTATCGATAGCCCATTCCCGCACCCGGCGCAACCCGTTGATCAGCCCCATCCGTACACCCGCCGGGGTCACCGGCTCGTCCCGTGAACGCACCGAGATATGCACCACGAACTCGGCCGCCAGCGCGCCGCCGGGCGTGATCGCCGCCGCACCGACGGGCAGCTCGCCCACGCGCGCGAGCTGCTCCGCCAGCTCCGCCCCCGCCACCAGCTCCAGCCGCCGCATCGCCGGCGTCACCGCCGAGCCGTCGGCCGCCACAGGGCGCAGCAGCGCGCCGACCGCGACCGTCGCGGGATCCGCGATGCGCACCTCGATCACTTCGCCGCCACCTCCCGCGCCTTGCGGAAGTAGGCCGCCGCCTTGTCCGGCTGCTGCTTCTTGTCGTACAGGATGCCCATGGTGTAGTAAGCACGCGCGTTCTGCGGCTGGAGCTCAATGGCGCGCTCCAGCATCTCGAGCGCCTCGTCCACGCGGTCGAGCTGGTTCAACGACTCGCCCCGGTAGAAGTACGCCGTGGCGTGGTCCGGCTCCAGCTCGATCGCCCGCTTCAGCTCCGCCTCGGCCGCGGCGTACAGCCCGCGCTTGAAGTGCAGGATCCCGATCGTCGCGTGCACGTCCGCGCGGTTCGGATCCAGACGCTGCGCGCGCTTCAGCTCGCGCTCCGCCTGGTCGAAGCGCCCCAGCGCCGCGAGCACCACACCGATCTTCGACAACACCACGACGTTGTCCGGATCCAGCGCCCGCGCCGCCTCGTACTGCTCCAACGCCTCGAGGTAATCGCCACGGCGATCGTAGATCTGCCCCAACGCGAGACGCGCGCTCAGCTCCGCCGGCCCCTCCTTCAGCACCTGCTGGATCAGGTCCACCGCCGCGTCCGACTGACCCTCCTTCGCGAGCGCCTGCGCCTTCGCCAGCAGCCGATCGCCTTCCGAGACCAGGGGAGTCGCCGCACCTCGCTCGCCCACGGCCCCGGCCGCACTCTCCTCGCCCCCGTCCGACGGTTGCGGCGGCGTAGAAGGGTCGCCCTCGCCCCCGCCCGCTTCTTGCGACTCGGGGTTGGCACCGGCGGCGGGCCCCTGCCCGCCGCGCCCGAACCTGCGCTTCGCCATCGAAGCCCCCTCACTCCTTCCCGCCTGGCGCGGTGCAGCGCTCCAGCCAGTCGAGGTAGGGACCGTGCCCGGCCTGCACCGCGAACACCAGGATCTCCGGAACCTCGTACGGATGAAGCGCCGGCGCCCGCTCCAGCAGCCGCGGGACGGCCGACGCCGTCGTCTTCAAAACGATCAGCACCTCCGCATCCCGCTCCACCGCGCCGCGCCACCGGTAGATGGACGTCAGGCCCGGCACGATGTTGCCGCACGCGACCACACGCTCCTCCACCAGCGCGCGGACGATCCGCTCCGCCGCCTCCACGCTCGGCGCCGTCATGAGCGCGAGCCGCGCTTCACTCGCCTCCATCTCACACCTCCCCCGCCGCCACGCGCGCCTCGCCCTCGTACAACGCCTCGATCTGCCGGCGGTAGCGCTCCATGACGACCCGCCGCTTCACCTTCATGGACGGCGTCAGATGGCCGTCCGCAATGGTGAACTCGTCGGGCAACAACGCGATCTTCTTCGGCATCTCGAACCGGGCGAGATCCGTCAGCATGCCGAACACCTCGGACTCCATCTTCGTCCGGACGCGCGGGTCCGCCACCAGCCCGGCCCGGTCCGCAGCCCGGATGCCGTTCTCCACCGCCCACGCCTCCAGCTTCGCGAAGTCCGGAACGATCAGCATCACGGGGTACGGCCGCCGATCACCGATCATCACCGCCTCCGCCACCCACGGGTTCAGCTTCACCCGGTTCTCGATCGGCTGCGGCGCAATGTTCTTCCCGCCCGCCGTCACGATGATGTCCCGCTTGCGGTCGGTGATGCGCAGGAACCCGTCGTCATCCAGCTCCCCGATGTCGCCGGTGTGGAACCAGCCGTCCGCGTCGATCGCCTCCGCCGTCGCAGCCGGCCGGTTGTAGTAGCCCTTCATGACCTGCGGGCCGCGGACCAGGATCTCGCCGTCGTCCGCGATCATGATCTCCGTGCCCGGGACCGGCTTGCCCACCGTGCCGATCCGCATCTCCTCCGGCGTGTTCACGTTCGTCACCGGCGAAGTCTCGGTGAGGCCGTAGCCCTCGAGGATGAGCACGCCGGCGCCGTAGAAGAACCGCGCGATCCCCGGATCGAGCGGCGCGCCGCCGGAGACGAAGAACCGCAGCCGCCCACCCGTGCGCTCCCGCAGCTTGGCGAACACCAGCCGGTCCGCCAGCGCGTGCTCCAACCTCGTCTTCAGGTCCGGCGTCCGACCCGCGAGCTTCGCATCCGCCCAGTGCTCCGCCACCTCCTTGGCCCACAGCACCAGCTTGCGCTTCACGCCCTCCGCAGACATCACCCGCGCGTAGATCTTCTCGTACAGCCGCGGCACGGACGGCACGATGGTCGGCCGCACCTCCAGCAGGTTCTGCGGCACGGCGTCCAGCGACTCGGCGTAGGCGATGGTCACGCCGTTCCACATCTGGAAGTAGCCGTTCGTGCGCTCGAAGATGTGCGACAGCGGCAGCAGGCTCAGCGCCACGTCCTCGGACGTCGCAGACAGCACACGGGTCGTCGCCTGCACGTTCGAGAAGATGTTGTTGTGGGTGAGCATCACGCCCTTCGGCTCGCCCGTCGTGCCCGAGGTGTAGAGGATCGTGGCGACGTCGTCGGGCCGCGCCTCGAGCGCCCGCGCACGGAACGCCGCCGGCGTGACCGCCCCCTCGGCCGCGCGCCCCCGCTCCAACACCTCGCGCAGCCGTACCTCGCCCGCTTCCAACGTGGGCACATCGTCGAACACCACGACCAGCTCGAGCGGCGGCAGCATCGAGCGGATCCGCCGCACCTTCTCGAGCTGCTCTCCGGTCGAGACGAAGATGGCCCGCGCGCCCGAATCCCTCAGGAGATACTCGATCTGATGGGGCAACAGCGTCGCGTAGATCGGCACGACGATGGCGCCGAGGCACAGCACCGCGTAGTCCGCCATCGCCCACTCCGGCCGGTTCTCCGAGAGCAGCGCCACCCGGTCGCCACGCACGATGCCATACGCTTCCAGCCCCAGGGCGATGGCACGTACGTCCGCCTCGAGCTGGCGATGCGAGATCGAACGCCATTCGCCGCCAGCCTTGTACAGCATCGCGTCGGGCTTGTCGTGGCGGTCTACGGCTTCGAAGAAGAGCTGGACCAGAGTACCACGGGGGAGATCCGCCGGGTTGGCGGCGTAGGTTCGGGTCCCGGGCCGCATTCCCATGCGTGTCCCTCCACCAGCACAGGATCGGTTCGACCCGGCCGGATCACGGGACGAGCTCGATGGCCGTCTCGATGACCACGTCCGGCCTCAGCGTATGCAGCACGCTGCAGTACTTCTCGTGGGAGAGCGCCACCGCGCGCTCCACCTTCGCACGCGCGTCCTCCGGCACGTGCACCCGGTACACGAGCCGGATCCTCACGAAGCGCCGCGGCGGCTCCGGCGCCCGGTCTCCCTCCGCCACCACCTCCAGACCGTCCAGCGGGACACGCATCTTGGTGAGGATGTCCACGATGTCCGCCGCCGTGCACCCCACCAGCGAGAGCAACATCGCCTGGATCGGCGAGATCGCCGACCGACTGTTGCCGTCCAGCCGGACGCGCACACCGCCGCTCGGCCCACCCTCGAACTCGAGTCCCGTGCCGGTCCAGTGCAGGTCCACCCGGACGTCCGGCATCACTCCGCTCCTCGGGCGCTGACGAGTTCCTCCAGCGTCTTGCGCGCGTGCTCCACGTGACGGTCCGCCTCCGGACCCTGCGGCGGAGAGTCCAGGAACGCCTGAAGATGACCGATCGCCTCTTCCTCCTTGCCCTCGTGCAGGTACAGGAACGCCAGACCGTAATGCGCGCCGGCCGCCTTGGGGTCCCGCTCCAGCACCATGCGATACGTCTTCGCCGCGTCGTCCGTCATCCCGATGCGCGTGTACGCGATGGCGATCTGCTGGAGCACCGCCGTGTCGCCCGGCGACTCCCGCAGCGCCAATCGGAACGACGTGAGCGCTTCATGGTAGTGCCCGGCCTGGAGCAGCGAGACCCCTTCCTGGTAGTAGTCGACCTTCTCCTCTTCCTCGGCGCGTC
This sequence comes from bacterium, assembly GCA_003242735.1. Classification (NCBI taxonomy): domain Bacteria; species bacterium. Next base: position 18,144 of record QGVH01000024.1, read on the forward strand.
CGCCGAAGAGTCTCCGGAGCTTCCGGAACCAGGACATTGGCGAGCGTCTTCGCAGGCTGGATTCCAAGGCGTCTCGTTGACTGCCCGAACGTCCGCCCAAGATAGACGGGGCCCATGGGACTCGCAATCGGCCGTCCTTCATCGGCGCACCGCCACCACTTCCGCGCCATCCTGCGCCAGCACCTGGAAGCCCAGACGGGCCAAACGCTCGAGCGCCGTCGGGTCGGCGTCCCGCAACACGAGCCGGCCGAACGGCCCCACCACCCGCGCGGCTTCCTCCAACGCGATGGCGCCATCCCCTGCCAGCGCGACGGCCCGCATGCTCCCCGCCGCCAGCGGCAGCCCGGCACCGACCGCCAGCCGGCTCACGCCGGGCACCTCCCCGAGTCCCTCCAGTCCGGCGCCGACCGTCACCACCTCGAGCCCTGGCACCAGGCCGGCCACGCCGGCGGCCAGCTCGATCGCCACCCCCGAGACCAGCACGAACGCCGGCCCCTCCCGCACACCCAGTTGCGCCGCCAGCCGCAGCACGGATTCCTGCAGATCCGCCCCCACGCCACGCCCCGCCCCCGCACGCGGCCCCACTTCGACCCCGGCCGGCTGGTGCGACGCAGGAACGGCTGCTGCCTCTCGCCCCTCCGCCCCGGTGGAACGGGCGACAGGGCCCCGCAGGTCGGCCCACCCCCCGCGCACCGGGTACCGCTCCCTGCAGTTCGGACAACCGAGAACGCCCTCCAGCACGCGCCGCGCCTCGATCCGCTCGCCCAGCAGCACGAGCCCGTGCTCCGGCCCGCAGCGCGGACACCTCAGGTGGTCGGTCAGCAGAATGTACACGAACGCTCCCTGGCCCGCTCGGATCGTACGCCTCAGCCCTCGCGCGGGCCGTGTGAGGCCCGCGCACTCCCATCCCCTGGTACTCTCACGGCAACGGCCGGATCCCTCGCGGCTCCGGACCAGGGACTCAGAAGGCGAGCGGCCGCTCCGAGTACTGCGCCCACTGGGTGGGCGTCTCCCAGACGCGGACGTAGAGCATCGCAGACCGCATCGGCTCCGGCAGGCGGCGCTTCAGCTCGTCGTAGAAATAGCGCGCCTGGTTCTCGGCCGTGGGTTCGATCTCCGTGAACGGCGGGAGGTCGTTGAGGTTCTGGTGGTCCAGCCGGTCGGCGATCTCCCGGAGATGGCGCTTGACGTCAACGAAGTCGAAGGCCAGGCCGTTCTCATCGAGCTCGTCCCGGGCAAGGGCGAGCTCCACGACGTAGCGGTGGCCGTGCAGCCGTTCGCACTTCCCCTTGTAGTTGCGGAGGAAGTGGGCGCTGTCGTAGTGGGCCTGAACGCTGACGACGTACATGCGGCTCCTTCACGTGCGATCCAGGGCGATCACGCGCACGTCCACCTCGGGCGGCCGCGTGATCGCGTAGACGATGGCATCGGCGACCGCGCCGGGATCCAGCATCCGGTCCCGGGGCGGCAGGTCCGGGTGCCGCTCGCGGTCAATGGCATCCCAGATCCCGGTGGCGGTCGCCGCCGGCTCGATCAGCGTCGCGCGCACGCCCGTGCCCCGCAGCTCGGCATCGAGCACCGCGTGCAGGCCCCGTACCCCGAACTTGGACGCGGCGTACGCGCCGTTGTGCGGGAAGGCGAGCCGGCCCGCCACGGACCCCACGGTGACGATGTGGCCGCTCCCGCGCGCCAGCATCGCTGGCAGCAGCGCGCGGATGAGCAGGAACGGGCCGCGCAGGTTCACCGCCAAGTGGAGATCGAAGTCCTCGATCTCCGTCTCGGCCAGCGGCGCGAGCCGGAACACGCCGGCCGCGTTGACCAGCACGTCCGGCACGCCGCTCTCGAGCACGTCGTGCAACCGCCCGACGAGACGCTGCACCGCCACGGGGTCCGAGACGTCTGCAGGGACCGCGTGGCCACCCACCTCCTCCGCCGCCGCGCGCAGCCCGGCTTCGCCGCGCGCCACCATCAGCACCACGGCGCCGGCCGCCCGCGCCCGCCGCGCCGTCTCGAGCCCGATCCCGCGCGAAGCTCCCGTGACCAGGACCGTGCGCCCGCGGAGCGCGCCGCCGTCAGCCGATGATGCCATTGGTCATCGAGAGCCGGAGGAACTCCTCGCGCGTCCTGAGGTCCTCCAGGAAGACGCCGCGCATCGCGCTGGTGATCGTCTTCGAGTTCTGCTTCTCCACGCCGCGCATCATCATGCACAGGTGGTACGCCTCGACGACCACCCCCACGCCCGCGGGCCGCAGCGCGTCCCACACCGCTTGCGCGATCTGGTCCGTCATCCGCTCCTGCACCTGCAGCCGACGAGCGAAGATCTCGACGATCCGCGGCAACTTCGAGAGGCCGATGATCTTGCCGTTCGGGATGTAGGCGACGTGGACCTTGCCGAAGAACGGGAGCAGGTGGTGCTCGCACAGCGAGTACATCTCGATGTCCTTCACGAGCACCATGTTGTGGTGGTCCTCGTCGAAGATCGCGTCGCCGATCACCTCCTCCACCGTGACCCCGTAGCCGCGCGTCAGCCACGCCAGGCTCTTCTCGATGCGCTCCGGCGTGCGTACCAGCCCCTGGCGCTGCGGATCCTCGCCGATCCGCCGCAGGATCTCACGGATCAGATCCTGGAACGGGACGTCCTCCAGGCGCGCGCCGCCTCCCGACGGCCGACTCGGCTCACTCATTCGCGCTCCCCTCTTCCCCGGTGTACTCCACGGAGTTCCTCGGCGTCTCCCAAAGCACCAGCCGCACGAGACGCACGCCGTCCGGGAGCGCGTCCACCAGACGCTCCCAGATCTTCACCACCAGGTTCTCCGTGGTCGGATTCACCCCACCCATCCACGGCACATCCAGGTTCAGGTTGCGGTGATCCACATCGCGGATCACGCGCGTCTCCACGAGCTCCCTCAGCGTCTTCAGGTCCAGGACGTAGCCCGTCTCCGGGTCGATCTCGCCCTCGACCGTCACGTCCAGCTCGTAGTTGTGGCCGTGCCAGTTGGGGTTCGCACACAGGCCGAACACGGCCCGGTTGCGCTCCTCGGGCCAGTCCTCCCGCGCCAGCCGGTGCGCGGCGCTGAAGTGCAGCCGCCGGGTCACGCGCACGCGCGGCATCCCGTCTCCTCGCTCTCCTCGCCGTCGAGGCCGTGCTCGCCGGCCCGGTCCGGGTCGTAGAAAGGGCCGGCCCGCGCGGTCGCTCGGGCCGGCCCTGTGCAGCACCGTGGAAGGGGATTATTGAAGCCCGGTTCGTCACGATTGGTGACCTCCCCACGCCTTCCCGCCTTCCCTCGAAGGGGCTTGACGTCCGGCGCAGGAGCCAGTCCCGGCTTCAGTGGTGTCGGCTCAATAATGAGCCCTTCCACGTGCCGCTCTACGAGCGGCAATCTACCGCAGCGTATTCGCGAAGTCAATGCCCGGCAGCGGGTTGTCCACTTGGCTCGCGTGCCCCTCGCCGATCCGGCGTACGAGGGCGACTCGTGCGCACGCCGCGAGCGATCACGTCTGGACGACACACCGCGCCGCACACCGCCCCCTCCTCCACGATCATCCGCGGCGGAGATGGGCCTACGGCACGATGTCGGGCTCCACGTGATACAGCACCTGGACCGTGGCGCGGTCCGCCGGGCTCAGCCGGTCCACGGGGGCGTGAGCCTCCATCGCGTCTTCCGGGTTCGGCGAGTGCCGCCCGATCCCGAGGACGTGGCCGAGCTCGTGCAGCACCACCCGCTTCAGGCTGGCCGGCGTGGACGCCTCCCACCGCGCCACGTACACCATCATTCGGACCGGCGTGGGCTCGCCGTTCAGGGTGAACGGCTGGAGACGACCCGGCACGGCTGGATCCGGGCACGACCACGTCAGCGCCCGCGCCCCCGTCGTCTCCGGCGGACAGCCCCACGTGTCCACGGGCACCGGGTCGCCGTTCCAGTAGAGCACCACATCCGCTTCCCGCGGCGTGGCCGCCTCGGCGAACCGGTACTCGCCGAACAACACCGCGCTCTCCCACTGCGCCGCCGCCTCGAGGAACGCCTCCCGCAGCAGCGCGGCCCGGGCCGGATCTTCGCCGCCGGCCACGTAAACGCGGATGACCTTGCCGACCGGCCAGCGCACGACGCTCGGCGGCGTCGTCTGGAACGTGAACTCGTACGCGCCGGCCTCCGGCGGAATCGTCGGCGCATCGCACGCCGCGACGGCCAGCGCGAGCGCCGGCACCAGCACGCGGACCGCCCTCGCCGTCATCGGAGCCCACCTCCCAGGACCACGCCCGCCTGCACCGCGAACCGGTAGACCGTGCCGTCCTCGCCCCGGACGCCGGAACCCCCGCCGCCCCGCAGCGCCCTGCTGCCGAAGGAGTGCGCCTGCCCCACGCCGCTCAGCGACAGCCGCGCGCCGCCCAGCGCCAGCTCCGCGCCCGCGCCCACCTCCAACAGCGGCGTCAGCCCGGGGCTGCCCTCGAACAGCTCTGCGTCCGAACCGTAGTGGATCAGGCCGACGCCGCCGCGCACGTGGAACCGCTCCCCCACCCGTCGGCGCAGGCTCGCCACGGCATGGCCGATCCCGACGTCGCCGACGTGCCACCTCTCCCGGCGCTGCTCGCCCTCCACGCGGCCGAAGGTCCAGCCCGCCGAGACCTCCAGCGCCAGCGCCGGCCCCAGCCCGGTCCGCCCCGCTACCACCACCAGCGGCGCCGCCACCGGCCTGACCCGGAACTCCTGCACGCCGCCCCCCGCCGGCGCCACCGGGAACGCGACCGCCCCCTCCACCAGCGGCGTCGAGACCACGACGCCCGCCCGCGCCTCCAGCTCCAACCCGCCGCCCTGGGCCCACGCCGCACCCGGGACCACGAGCCAGGCCAGGCCAAGCACGGCCAGGGCGGCGGCACGCCACCGCCGCGGCCTGCCTCCGGCCCCCCGGCGCACGCACGGTCTCATTCGCTGATCGCTCCGGAGCTCCTCGAAACGCCACCGCACCGACACCGGCCGCGCACGCGACAGGCGCCGGCCCGCCGGCACACGACGCCGCAACACCGCACCGGCGACCGCTTCAACCTACACGCGCCGCGCACCGGTGAACAGAGGGAAAAAACGACGAGCGGCCGCCTCTTCGACGACCGCCCGCCACTACCGCGGCGCTCTCCCCGGAGTTCCCGTTCGCCGCGGCAAGAACCGCGTTGTGCGCCCTCCTCCTCACGCAGGATCGGGTCCATTCCGGGACGGAGAACACAAGTCGTTGCACGAAACCATCTTACGGTTGACCGCCCCCGCCGCCCGCCCGCCCGGACCCCAGCAACTCTTGCGCAATTCCGCGAAAAGTTGTGCGCCACGGCCCGGCGCCCCGGACTCGCTCAGCCCGCCCGGTAGCCGCGCAGCCGCTCCAGGTTCGCCCGGTCGCTGGCCACCGCGTCGCCGTCCTTCGGCGTCTCGATGATCTTGGGGACCTCGCGGAACCGCTCGTCCGCCAGGAGACGCCGGAACGGCTCCGGGCCCAGGGCCCCCTGGCCGATGTGCGCATGGCGGTCGCGCCGGCTCCCGAGCGGCGCCACCGAGTCGTTCAGGTGGAACAGTCGGAGGTGACGCAGCCCGATCGCCGCGTCGAAGGCGCGGAACACGCCGTCGTAGTCCTCGCGAATGTCGTAGCCCGCGGCCCACACGTGGCAGAGGTCCATGCAGACGCCCACGCGGCGGCGCAACGGGCCGCGCACCCGGCGCCGGATCTCGGCCAGCTCCTCGAACGTCGCACCCAGCGCCGTGCCGGCGCCCGCCGTCGTCTCCAGGAGCACCATGGTGTGCCCCCCCACCTCGGCCAGCGCCTGCTCGATCGCCCGGGCGTTGCGCTCGATCCCCGCCTCCCGGTCCCCATCCGTGGCGTTCCCCGGGTGCGTCACCAGGAACTCGGCGCCCAGCGCCGCACAGCGCCCGAGCTCCGCGCGGAACGCCGCGAGCGAGCGCTCGTACAGCCGCTCGTCCGGCGCCGCGAGGTTGATGAGGTAGGAGTCGTGCACCGCGACGGTGCGGATCCCGTGCTCCCGGCGCGCCGCGTGGAACGCCGCGATCTCGTCCTCGTCCAGGCGGGGCTCCGCCCACTGGCTCGGCGCCTTCGTGAAGAGCTGGAGCACCACCGCACCCAACTGCGCCGCGCGCTCCGGCGCACGGGACACGCCGCCCGCGGCCGAGACGTGCGCACCGAGCTCGTCCGGTTCTTGCTTCACCTTCGACCCGTCCATCGTCAAACGGAGCGTCCCATGCCGTTCAACCTCTGGCACGACCTGCCCGCCGGCCCCAGGCCCCCCGATGAGCTCAACGCCATCATCGAGATCCCACGCGGCAGCCGCAACAAGTACGAGCTGGACAAAGAGACCGGCCTCTTCCGCTTCGATCGCATCCTCTACAGCGCCGTCCACTACCCGGCCGACTACGGCTTCATCCCGCGCACGCTCGCCGATGACGACGACCCGCTCGACGTGCTCGTCATGGTCACGCTGCCGACCTTCCCCGGCTGCCTGATCCCCGTTCGCCCCATCGGCGTGTTCGAGATGCGCGACGAGAAGGGGCTAGACGAGAAGGTGCTGGCCGTGCCTCTGAAGGATCCGCTCTACGACGGGTACCACGACCTCGACGACGTCCCACCCCACTTCCTGCGCGAGGTGGAGCACTTCTTCGCGATCTACAAGGAACTCGAGGGCATCCGCACGACGAGCCTCGGCTGGCGTGCCCGCGACGAAGCGCGCCGCGTCATCCAGCACGCCTGCCGCATGTACGCGGACGGCAGGCCCGTTCACGGCGCGGCCTGAACGGGATGAAACGCGCGGCGCGGGATCCTTTCCCGCGCCGCGCCAGGTGGTGGCTCTACGGGACGCCGGGAGCCGGCTACATCTGGCCCGGCTGCGCCGGCGCCGCCGCCGTGTCCGTGCTCTGCATCATCCCGGTGTCCGTCGGCGTCATCCCCGGCATCGTGTCCATCGGGATCGGTGTCGGCGTCGGCGTCGGCGTCGGCTGCACCGGAGGGGCCTCCTCCTGCGTGGCCGGCAGTTGCTCTTCCGCCGGCTGCTGGCGACACGCGGCGAACATCAGCGTGGACGAAGCTGCGAGGACGACCAAAACCGAGCGCTTCATGGTCACCTCTCCTGGTGAGGGTCGCAGTGAATCTCTCCGCGCCCACCTGCCGCGAAGTCTCGACCGGCGGCGATTCCGCCGATCCGGACACCCTGCCTCGGGAGACCGTCAGCGACAGATACTGCACGCCCTCTCCGGGCGTGTCAAGGCAAAACGTTGTTGCAAAGCATGCACCAGCGCGGGCCGTCGCCCGCGCTCGCATCAGCCCCTCACCCGGAAATTGACGATCTGCTGCACTCCATCGGACGCACGCACGATCAGCGACGCCGCCTGGCCCGGACGCAGCGAGCCGACCGCCTCCCGCAGGTCCTCCATGTTCCGAACCCGCCGTCCGTTGAGCGACTCGATGCGCATCCCTGGAGCCAGTCCGGCCCGGGCCGCGGCGCCCGTCTCATCCACGGACTGCACCACGACGCCAGGGCCGTCGAAGCCCATGCGCCGCGCCTGCGCCGCGGTCAGCTCCACCGCGGTGAACCCCAGCCGCGTCGCATCCCCGCTGCTCGTCGGCCGCGCCTTGGCCGCCGTTCGGGCGGGCGCGTCGAAGGCCCCCAGCTCCACCGTCACGCGTAGACGCCGCCCGTAGCGCACCACCTCCAGCGTCACCGCGTCGCCCGGCTGACGACGGGCGAGGAGTTCCATGAGGCGCGACGTCGTCTCCACGGGCTCGCCCTCGACCCCCACGATCACGTCGCCCAGCCGGAGCCCGCCCCGAGCGCCCGGGCCGTCCGGCTCCACCCGGACCACCTCCACGCCGAGCGGCCGATCCAGCCCGTACACCTCCGCGTCCGCCGGGTCCACATCTGCGATCTGCACGCCCAGCCGGGGGCGCCGCACCACGCCGTACGCGATCAGGTCCTCCGCCACCCGCTTCGCCAGCGTCGCCGGCACCGCGAAGCCGTAGCCGCTGTAGTAGCCCGTCGGGCTCGCAATCGCCGTGTTGATCCCCACCACCTCGCCGCGCAGGTTCACCAGCGGGCCGCCCGAGTTGCCCGGGTTGATCGCCGCATCCGTCTGGATGAAGTCCTCGAGCGGCGCGGACGCCTCGCTGTTGCGCCGGATGACGCCCGGGCTCCGCCCCTTCGCGCTCACGATCCCCGCCGTCGCGGTCGAGCCGAGGTGCAGCGGGTAGCCCAGCGCCACCACCCAGTCCCCCACCTCCACACGGTCCGAGTCGCCCAGCGGCGCCACCGGCAGCCCCCGCGCGTTCACCTTCACCACCGCAATGTCCGTGTTCGGATCCCGCCCCACCACCGCCGCCTCGAACTCCCGCCGGTCCTGGAGCACCACCGTCACCCGCTCGGCCCCCTCCACCACGTGGTTGTTCGTCAGGATGTAGCCATCCTCCCGGATGATCACCCCGGACCCGCTCGAGACCCGCGGCGCCGGCCGCCCCTCATCACGCCGGAACAGGTCCTCCCATGGCGTACCCCGGAACGGCTCCGGGACCTCCACCCGCGCTCGGCCCTGCCCCTCGACCCGCAGATACACCACCGCCGGCGCCACCCGCTGCGTCGCCGCCCGGAACGCGTAGCTCAGTTCGTCCGGCGCGCCGACCACCGCCGCCACCGCCTCCGCGCCCCCGCGCCCGACGACCCGCTCCGCTGCCGACCCCCCCAGGAACGCGGCCGCCAGCACGGCAGCCACCACCGGCGCACGTCGCATACGCTGCACGTCTCGCCTCCTGCTCATCCTGCCGTCCAGACTCTCTCTCGATGGTCGATTTGCTCCGGTACCCTCGTCAGCATTTCACGTTCACGTTCGTTCATGATTCCCTTGAAAATGCGTCGAACGCTCCGGTACACGGTATGTTTCTTGCCCCCCTCGATCCCGGGCATGGACTCCAACCCCGCATGGCCTTGTCACTCCTGGTCGCGCTGTACCTGCTCCTCGTCGTCGCGCTGCCGCTCGCGCTCAGCGCCACCGTCAACTATCGGTCGCTGCCGGAGGGGACGACGTGCCCGCTCTGCCGCTCGGAGACGCTCCTGCTCCGCTCCCGCACGCTGGGCTGGACGTCTGCCGTGCTCCGCCGCGTCGTCCTCCAGCGACGCTGGTGCCTGACGTGCGGCTGGGAGGGGGTCTGCAAGCTCACGGGCGAGGCGGCGCGGCGGGCGCGGCGCCGGGACGGGCCGCGGCTCTTGCCGCCGGGCGACACACGGCCCCATGCGCCGCCGCCGGGCGGGATGGTCGAGGCGGTGGACCTGCGCGACCTGGAGGTGGAGGGGTGCGCGTGGCGGGTCCTAGTGGAGTGCTGGTACGAGGCGGGCCGCTGGTACGGCAGGCTGCTGTTCAGCGCGCCGGGCGGCCAGCTCCGGGCCGATGCGAGCCGGACGTTTTGCGGCCGCTCGAGGCGCGATGTCCTCGATCAGGCCCGCGCCCTGCCCGACGGGCTCCTCGCCTGCCGCCTGCGCGAGGCGCTGTCGGACTGAGCCTCGTCGGAGCCGGCCTCCTCCGCCGCCGGCAGACACCCGGCCGCGCGCGCCGCGCCTTCCAGGATCCGTTTCCGCGCCGCATAGCGCAGCCGACGCTGCGCTTCACCCAGCTCCAGCCAGGCGTGGCTCCGGGCCTCCTCCGTCGAGAGGCGCACGACATCGGTGAGCGCTTCGGCCAGGTAGTAAGTCACTTCCTTGCGCACGAGCATGCGGTCGGGGCCGCTGCCGATGGTGAAGCGGTACTCCTCGCGCGCCTCGTAGCCGTCCACGAGCCGGATCTCGGCGCCGCCCAGGCCCGTCTCTTCCTCGAGCTCGCGCAGCGCGGCCTCGAGCGGCGTCTCGTCCGCGTCCACACCGCCCTTGGGGAACTCCCACAGCGGGCGCTTGGTCAGGCGTGAGAGGATGAGGAGGAAGCGGCAGCCGCTGTCCGTGCGCCGGAAGACGATCACGCCGGCCGATCGGTCTCGACGGTAGCGCATAGGCCCGTCGTCCGCCGCTCCCCGAGAAAGGATCGCCGGCCGAGGGCGGGTGCTCGGCCGGCGGGGTGGAATTAGGGGGGATACGGAATGACCCGCCGCCACGTCGGATTGGCAAGGCGCGTGCCGATCGCGGCGGGCGTCGGGTCAGGTCGCCGGAGCCGCGGCCACCTCGTCCACCAGCGACTCCCACGGGAACGTGCCGTTGCCGTCCGGCTCCCGGCCGAAGTGCCCGTACGCCGAGGTCACGGCGTAGATCGCCCGCAGCAGGTCGAGCCGCTCGATGATGCCCCGGGGCGTGAGGTCGAAGTGGCGGCGGATCCACTCCTCGATCGCGCGCTCGTCTTCCGCGCCGGTCCCGAACGTCTCCACTCCGATGGCCACCGGCTCCGGCACGCCGATGGCGTAGGCGAGCTGGATCTCGCAACGGCGCGCCAGCCCTGCGGCGACGACGTTCTTCGCCGCCCAGCGCGCCGCGTACGCACCCGACCGGTCCACCTTCGACGGGTCCTTCCCGCTGAACGCGCCCCCGCCGTGCCGCGCCGCGCCGCCGTACGTGTCCACGATGATCTTGCGGCCGGTCAGCCCCGTGTCCGTCGCGGGCCCGCCTTCCACGAACGAGCCGGACGGGTTGACCAGCACCTGGTCCTGCCAGCCGTCCTTCAGGTACTGCGCCGGCAGCACCGAGGGGATCAACTGCTCGATGACGAATTCTCGGATCGCCGGCTGCGCGACGTGCGGAGCGTGCTGCGTGGAGACGACGATCCTCGTGATCTGCCTCGGCACGCCGTCCACGTACTCCACCGAGACCTGGCTCTTCGCGTCCGGGCGCAGCCAGTCCACCACACCCGCCCGCCGCGCCTCGGCGAGCCCGCGCGTCAGCGCATGCGCCCAGACGATCGGCGCCGGCATGAGCTCGGGCGTCTCCGCCGTGGCGTAGCCGAACATGATCCCCTGGTCGCCTGCGCCCTGCGCGCGAGGATCGGCCTTGTCTACGGCCTGCGCGATCTCCCGCGCCTGCTCGTGCAGCCGTACCTGCACTTCGACGGTGTCCGCGTCGAAGCGCTCGTCGATGCCCGTGTAGCCGATGTCCCGGATGGCCTCGCGGGCCACCGCCTCGATCTCGCTCGCATCCAGCGACGCGCTGCTCCGCACCTCGCCCGCGATGCACGCGTAACGCTCGGTGACCAGCACCTCGCACGCGACGCGCGCCTGGGGATCCCGGGCGAGATACGCATCCAGGATGCTGTCGCTGATGCGATCCGCGACCTTGTCCGGGTGACCTTCAGAGACCGACTCACTCGTGAGGACGAACACCGTCGCCATTCCGCCTCCTGAACGCGAGAGGCCCGCCGCCGGGAGACTCGGCAGCGGGCCTCCGGCGCTTTAGTGCTATGGTTTAACGTGGGGCACAAGCTGCCGATCAAATCCCACGTCGGCGACGCGCGCCGAACGGGCCCCGCCCGCGCTCACGCGGACCGGGGCCCTTTCCTCCAACGTAGACGCGGGGCCGGGGCGGTGTCAAGCTGACCGGAAGACGCGTGTGCGACGCGGGCGCCTCCGCACCGAGCCGCCGAAGGCCGCGCCGCATCAGCGCAGATCCCGGTCGCCGCGGGTCTCGCGTTCCAGGTCGAAGCGCACGCGGATGCTCGCCGCGTCGCCGAAGAACTGGCCGGGCAGCAGCGGCCGTGTGCGCGCCTCCAGGTGCAGCCCCCCCGGGAACGACCTGCCGATGGTGTAGCGGTGCAGCGGCAGGGCAGGACAAACGTCGTCGGGGAAGAACTCGATGGCGTTGCCGTCCACAGCGAACACGCCCCGGCAGAACCGCGCGTCCTCCCTCGGCGCGCCGGCGGCCGGGTAGCCGAAACTCCGCAACACGAACCTGCGGTCGCGGTCCAGCTCCAGCGCGACGGGGAACGCGAAGCCGTCCTGCACGCCGCCCGGCCCGCTGCCCGTGCCGGCTCGCTCGACCGAGGTGATCTCCGCGCGGCCCGTCCACAGGCCGTCCAGCGCATCCGGCTCGAACCCCGCCAGCGGGGTGAAGGGCGTGATCTCGTGCTCATCGCATCCCGCCCCCGCCAGACACAACGCGATGCCCAGCACCACGGCTCCGGTCGTCCTCATGATCGCCTCCCTCGTGGAAGGGTCGGAACTCGACCGTCGCCCTCCGGCGACGGTGCCTCGGCGCTCGTCTCGGACACGACCATCTCGCCGCGCCGGCACGGCGATGTTGTGCTGCTGAACCCTGCATCCATCGGCCGGGTATGAAGCTCCCGGCGTGGCGCAGAGGTGCGCCAGCCCTCCGCGCCACGCTGCGCCGCGGCTCGCGCGGGGCCGCGGAGCGCGGACCCTCGGGTCACGGAGGGCAACGTGGAGGGCGTCCCACCGCATCAACGCGTCGTCCGGGCACTCACCGCTCTCGCGGACGAGAACCGGCTCCGCATGGTGGAGTTGCTGGCGGCCAGCGCCGAGCTCACCTGCGGCGCGATCGGCACGGCGCTCGGCCTCTCGCCATCGCTGGTCTCGCATCACCTCGCCGTTCTCGAGTCCGCCGGCCTCATCGCCCGCCGCAAGGCCGGCCCCTGCACCCTCAACCGGCTCCGCCGCGACGAGCTGGCCCGCCACCTCTCCGGCCTCGCGCGTCTCGTCGGCGCGGGGTGAAGCCCCACGCGCGCAGCCGAAAACGAAAGCGCGCCCCGGCAACCGCCGCGGCGCGCCATCACGGTTCCCGACCGACGGGCCGGCCGGATCACCCCCCACCGGAGGGAACACCACCCGGGATCCCCGGCTCCGTCATCGCCCACGGATCCAGCACCGCGTCCAGCTCGGCCTCGGACAGCACGCCTTTCTCGCGCGCGACCTCGCGCACCGTCCTGCCCTGGGCGAACGCTTCCTTCGCGATCGCCGCGGCCGCGTCGTAGCCGATCCGCGGCGCCAGCGCCGTCCCCAGCGCCAGGTTGCCCTCGAGCAGCTCGCGGCACCGCTCCTCGTTCGCCGTGATGCCCGCGATGCACTTGTCCACGAAGACGTGCGACACGCGCGTCAGCAGCGTCACGGATTGGAGGAACGCGTACGCGATCACGGGCATCATCACGCTCAGCTCGAGGAAGCTCCCCTGCGCCGCGACGGTGATCGTCGTGTGGTTCCCCATCACCTGCGCTGCCACCATCGTCACCGCCTCGGGGATCACGGGGTTCACCTTCCCCGGCATGATACTGGACCCCGGCTGGATGGCCGGCAGCGTGATCTCCGCGAGTCCCGCGCGCGGCCCGCTGGCGAGCAGCCGGATGTCGTTGGCGATCTTGGTGAGCGAGACGGCCACGGTGTGCAGCGCGCCGTGGGCGTACACCATCGTGTCACGCGTGCCCTGGCGTTCGAAGTGGTTCGTCGCCTCGCGGAACTGCACGCCCGTCATCACGACGAGGCGCTCGATGGCGCGGCGCGCGAACTCCGGATGGGTGTTGATCCCCGTCCCCACGGCCGTGCCGCCCAGCGGGAGCTCGGCCATGTCCTCGCTCGCCTCACGGACGCGCCGCATGCCGTGCATGATCTGGGCCGCATACCCGCTGAACTCCTGGCCCAGCCGCACGGGCGTCGCATCCATCATGTGCGTGCGGCCCGACTTCACGATGTGATCGAACGCGGCCGCCTTCTCCGCCAACGCCGCCTCGAGCTTCGCCAGCGCAGGCAGCAGGTCGTTCTGGATGGCGACCCGCGCAGCCACCTGCATCGCCGTCGGGATCACGTCGTTGGACGACTGGCCGAGGTTGACGTGATCGTTCGGGTGCACCCGGGTCCCGTCGCCCAGGAGCTGCTGCGCCCGGTTCGCGATCACCTCGTTCGCGTTCATGTTCGTCGAGGTGCCGCTGCCGGTCTGGAAGATGTCCAGCACGAAGTGCTCGTCGTGCTCGCCCGCGATCACCTCATCCGCAGCGGCGACGATCGCGCGGCCGATGCGCTCCGGCAACAGGCCCAACTCCATGTTCGTCTCCGCCGCCGCCTTCTTGATCCGCCCCAGCGCCGCGATGAAGCTCGGCGGGAACCGCAAGCCGCTGATGGGGAAGTTCTCCACCGCGCGCTGCGTCTGCGCGCCCCACAGCGCGTGCTTCGGCACGCGCATCTCGCCGAGCGAATCCCGCTCGATCCTGTATTCTTGCGTGTCCATCCGATCCATAGGGTTCCTCGGGATCTCCGATCCCCTCGTTTCGCGTTCGACCGTCGCCCCGCGCCCGGGCGCCGCCCTACTTCCGCGGCGGCTGCGACGGCCGGATCTCGATCCGGCTCGGCAGCGCGCGGGGCGGGAACTCCAGCAGGTCGATGACCACGCGGGCGATGTCCTCGGGTTGGAGCTTCCAGTCCTCTCCGGCGGTCCGCTCACGCCCGCTGAACTCCGTGCTCACGCTGCCGGGCATCACGTGGCTCACCCGGATGCCGGCGTGCCGCACGTCCTGCATCAACGCTTCACTGAACCCGACCAACCCGAACTTGCTGGCGTTGTACGCGGCGCCGCCGGCGAACGCGTTCACCCCGGCCAGACTGCCGATGTTGATGATCCAGCCGTGGGTGCGCTCCAGGTGGGGAATCGCCGCGCGCGAGCAGTAGAACACGCCGCTCAGGTTGGTGTCGATCACCCGGCGCCAGTCGTCCACGCTGAGCGTCGCCACGCTGCCGAAGATGCCGACGCCCGCGTTGTTCACCAGCACGTCCAGCCGCCCGAACGCCTCCGCCGCCCCGTCGATCAGCTCACGGCACTGGTCGGGGTCGCGGACGTCGCACACCACACCCCGCACCCGCCCCGGCGCCTTCGCCTCCAGCTCCGCCACCGCCTGCTCCAACCGCGCGGGGGTCGCCGAGCCGATCGTCACCCGGGCCCCGCGCTCCAAGAGCGCTTCGGCGATCGCCCGGCCGATCCCCCGGCTGCCGCCCGTGACGACCGCCGCCTTGCCCTCCAGCCACGCCATGGTTCCTCCTCGAGTGGTGATCGGTCGAGGCGCAGTTTAATCGCTCCCGCGATCTTCCGCCACCACGCCCGGGCCGCTACTTTACCCCACCATGGAGATCCAGGGCAGGGTCGCACTCGTCACGGGTGGCGCCCGCCGCCTCGGCCGCGAACTCGCCCTCGCCCTCGCACGTGCGGGCGCGGACGTCGTCATCAACTACCACCGCTCCGCCACCGAGGCCGAGGCGACCGTCCAGGACATCGTGGCGCTCGGCCGCCGCGCCATCGCCGTCCAGGGAGACGTCAGCCGCAGCGCCGACGTGAACACCCTGATCCGGCGCACGGCCGAGGTGTTCGGGCGACTCGACATCCTGGTCAACAGCGCCTCCACCTTCGAGCAGGCCCCGCTCCTCGCCGTGGACGAAGCGGCGTGGGACCGGGTGCTCGCCGTCAACCTCAAAGGGCCGTTCCTCCTCAGCCAGGCCGCCGTGCCCCTCCTCCGTCAGGACGGTGGCGGCGTCATCATCAACCTCGCCGACCTGTCCGCGTTGCAACCCTGGCCGAGTTATCCGCATCACAGCGTATCGAAGGCAGGCCTCGTCCACCTCACGCGCGTGCTCGCACGCGCGCTCGCGCCCGATATCCGCGCGAACTGCATCGCGCCGGGCTCCGTGCTGCCGCCGGACGACGCCACCGAGGAGGAGATCCGGGCGTCCCGGGACCGCACCGTGCTCAAACGGCTCGGCCGCCCCGAGAACGTCACCCGAGCCCTCCTCTACCTGATCGAGAACGATTACGTGACCGGCGAGACCCTCGTGGTGGACGGGGGAAGGATGCTGCTCTAGCGGTGTATCATCCGGCATGGCGACCCGGTTCCTGGTCTCGGCACTGGCGGCCGTTGTGGTGGCCTCCGCGGCGGGGGGCGGCCTGGTCACGGCCACCGTCCACAGCGACTGCCCGCCCGTCTCGGCCCTCAAGGCCTACCGGCCGCCGCAGGCGAGCCGCGTCTTCACCGAGGACGGCCAGCTCCTGGCCGACCTTTCGCCCCAACGCCGCATCGTGGTGGGGCTCGACCGCATCCCGGCCATCGTCCGGGACGGGTTCGTGGCCGTCGAGGACCGCCGGTTCTGGAAACACGACGGAGTGGACCTCCGGGGCGTCGCCCGGGCGCTCTGGCGGGACCTCACTTCGCTCTCCCTGAAGGAGGGCTTCAGCACGATCCCGATGCAGCTCGCGCGGAACGTCTTCCCGGAGCAGCTCCCGCGCTCCGAGAAGTTCACGCGCAAGATCTGCGAGATCCGGCTCGCCCGGCAGATCGAGGACGAGTTCACCAAGCGCGAGATCCTCGAGCTCTACCTGAACCAGATCTACCTGGGCGGCGGGCTGTACGGCGTCGAGGCCGCGGCCCAGGGCTACTTCGGCAAGGAGATCTCCCGCGTCACGCCCGCCGAGGCCGCGCTCCTCATCGCGCTGGTCCGGAGCCCCGAGGGCTACAACCCGCGCAAGAACCCGCTCCTGGCCATCGAGCGCCGCAACATCGTGCTGGACGTGTTGAAGCGCGAAGGCGTCCTCACAGAGGCCGAGGCCGAGCGGGCCAAGACCGAGCCGCTGCGCCTGGCCCCGCCGCTCGAGGCCGCGGGCCGGGCGCCCTACGCCATCGCCGCCATCCGCCGCGAGCTGCGGGAGCGCTTCGGACCCGACGCGGACATCCGCGGGCTCCGCGTTTACACCGGTCTCGACCCCGCCCTCCAGCGGGCTGCGCAGGAGGCGCTGGTCAAGCAGATCGAGCGGATCGAGTCCGGCGCCTACGGCCGCTACCGCCACCCGGTCCCCGGCAACGGCGCGGCGCCGGCGGACAGCGCGGCCTCGCCGTACCTCCAGGGTATGCTCGTCGCCATCGATCCGCACGACGGCCGCATCCGGGCGCTCGTCGGCGGCCGGGACTTCGCCCTCTCCCAGTTCGACCGCGCGCTCCAGGCGCGCCGGCAACCCGGCTCCGCCTTCAAGCCCATCGTCTACGCAGCGGCACTCCAGCAGCGTATCCCGCCCACCACCCGCATCGACGCGGCGCCGGTCAGCATCGACAACGCCGGCTCCCCCGTCTGGCAGCCGGCCGACCACCTGGCCGACTCGCTCTCTTCGCTCACGCTCCGCGACGCGCTCGCACTCTCGTCCAACAACGCGACCGTGCGGCTCGGCCAGTGGATCGGCGTCGAACGCGTCATCGACATGGCCCGCGCCCTCGGCCTGACCACCGAGATCCAGCCCTACCCGTCCATCGTCCTGGGATCGGCCGAGGTCATCCCCGCGGAGCTGGTCGCCGCCTACGCTGCCTTCGCCAACGGCGGCTACCGCGTGGAGCCGCACCTCATCACCCGCGTCGAGGATGCGCACGGCAACGTGCTGTGGCAGGCGCCCGTCGAGCGCCGCCGCGCGCTGGACGAGAACGTCGCCTTCCTCGTGCTCAGCATGCTGGAGGACGTGGTCGAGCGCGGGACCGGCACCGCGGTCCGCAACGCGGGCTTCTGGCTCCCCGCCGCCGGCAAGACCGGCACGACCAACCAGAGCAAGGATGCCTGGTTCGTGGGGATGACGCCCGACCTCGTGGCGGGCGTTTGGATCGGGTTCGACCGGCCGCAGCGCATCCTCCCCAACGGCAGCGGCGGCTCCCTCGCCGCCCCCGCATGGGCGGAATTCATGAAGGCCGCCTACCGGAACCGCCCGGCGCCCGCGGCCTGGGTGCCGCCTCCCGGTCTCGTCACCGTGCCCGTGGACCCCGCGACCGGCAGCCGCGCCACCCACCGCTGCCCGGTCGAGGACGTGCGGATCGAATACTTCCTGCCCGGCACGGAGCCCCACGAGTACTGCCCGCTCCACCCGGAGAGCGGCGCTGAACGCTTCTTCCGCCGCCTCTGGGACGGCATCCGCGGCATCTTCTGAGCACGGCGGGGGCCGTTCCGGGAAAACGAAGGCGGGTCCGCGCGGGGGCCGATGAACCGGATCCCCCCGGCGGACCCGCACCCGTGGTGACGCGCCTCACTCCTGCCCGGGCGCCTGCGTCTCCGCCGTCTCCAGCACCGGCGCCTCGCCGATGCCGCGCTGCGCCAGCCACCGCTCCGCTTCCAGCGCCGCCATGCAGCCCGTAGCCGCCGCCGTCACCGCCTGCCGGTAGTAATCATCCATCACATCCCCCGCCGCGAACACCCCGTCCACGCTCGTCGCCGTCCGCCCCGGCTTCGTCTTGATGTAGCCGTTCGGCGTCAGCTCGAGTTGCCCCTCCAGGAACGCCGTGTTCGGCGTGTGACCGATGGCGACGAACAGCCCGCCCACCTCCAACTCGCTGATCTCCCCCGTCACCGTGTCCTCGAGCCGGACGCCCGTGATCGCGTCGTAGCCCAGCACCTCGATCACCCGCTTGTTCCAGAGCACGCGGATCTTCGGGTGGCTCAGCACCCGGTCCGCCATGATCTTCGAGGCGCGGAACCGGTCCCGCCGGTGGATGATCACCGTCTCGCTCGAGAACTTCGTGGTGTAGAGCGCCTCTTCCATCGCGGTGTCGCCGCCGCCCACCACGGCGAGCCGCTTGTCCCGATAGATCGGCAGCGCCGCATCACACACCGCACAGGCCGAAACGCCGCCGCCACTCCGCGCCAGCCGCTCCTCGTTCGGCACCCCCAGCCACTTCGCGCTCGCGCCCGTCGCCACGATCACCGCGAGCGCCTGGACCTCCTCCGAGTAGTGCGGCCGGATCCGGAACGGATGCTCCGAGAAGTCCACGCCCACCACGTTCTCCATCACCGCCCGGGCGCCGAACCGTAGCGCCTGCGCCTTCATCCGCTCCATCAGCTCCGGGCCCGTGATCCCGTCCGGGAAGCCCGGGAAGTTCTCGATCTCCGTGGTGTTCATGAGCTGCCCGCCGGGGAGCTGCGTCCCCTGCGGCTCGCCCTCGAAGACCAACGGCCTCAGGTTCGCGCGCGCCGCGTAGATCGCAGCCGTCCACGCCGCGGGCCCAGAACCGATGATCACCAGCGTTTCCACCCTGCGCTCCCTCGCGTGCCCGTTGCCATGCCTCTTCCGTGCGTCCCCTTCCCCAATCCGGTCGGGTGAACATAGGTTCCTCGCTCCGGGCCCAGCAACGGGCGCGGCCGCGACCCGCGCCCCGATCGGCGCCGACGGCGAACGACCCCGGCCGGCTCGACGCCGTCGCCGCCCGCCGCCCGCGGATCGGGCCCGGGGCCGTCCCCTTCCCCGCTTCCCCGCCCACGCTCCTCCGGTCGCCCCCGACGCCGCATCAACCCTCGTCGTGCGACGTTCTGCCGATTCTTGTTGCGCATTTGCATCTGGCGCACCGCACTCCACCGTGATAACTTGCCACCTGACATTCCAAGGGGCACCCATGAGCATTGCGTCTCCCCGATCGCCGCTCGTGGCAGGCGCCGAACGTCTGCTCTGCTCCCTCGCAGGCATCGTTTCCGCGCGGGTCGTCACCGATCGCGACGGCCAGATCGCGGAGATCCATGTCCTCGCGACGGATGCGTTGCATCCCAAGCAGGTCGTCCGCAACGTCGAGTCCGCGTTGCGCGCCGGCCTGGGCCTCGAGGTGGACCGGCGCATCGTCAGCGTCGCCCAGGTGAGGGCGGCCGACGCCGCGTTCCCGAGCCCCGCACCCGAGCCGGCGCCGGCCGGACCCGCACGCACACCGCCGCCCGGGCGCCTGGGCTTCGCCGACTTCGATGCGCGGTGCGACGCGATGCAGGGCGCGACCTGCCGCGTCGTCCTGCGGGCCGGTGACCGGCAGTTCGAAGGGACGGGCGAGGGGCCGGGGACGACGCAAGGTCGCGTCGAGGCCGCCGCCCGCGCAGTGCTCGCCGCCCTCGCCGAGGCCCGCGCCGGGCTGCCGGTCGGCCTCGAAGGGGCGACCATCGTGGAGGCGCACGGCAGGACCTACGTGCTCGTGGCCGCCCGCGGACTCCAGGGACGCAGGTCCGTGCGACTCGCCGGGGCGGCGCCGTTGAGCCGGTCGCCCGAGGAGGCCGCCATCCTCGCCGCCCTCCAGGCGACCAACCGGTGGGTCGATCTCCCGCACGCAAGAGGGGCCGAGCCGTGATGCAGCCCATCGTCCTGCTGTTCCGCCCGAGAAAGCCGGACGACGCGTTCGAGGTCTGGTACGTCGCACCCCGGGCCGACGGGACCGCCAGGGTCGTGGTGGAACGGGAGGATCCGGCTTCCGGCGGGCGCCTCGAGATCGGCTGGCCGTTCGGCGCGCCCTTCACGCGGTTGAGCCGGCTGGTCGAGGCCGAAGCCGACAGGGTCATGCCCGCGGCGGCGCACGCCCTCAAGCGACTCCGTGAACTGGCCCGGGGGAAGGTCGCCTGAGCGCGGCCGGAAGGCCGCCCTCGACCCGGCACACGATCGGCGGTTCCAACTCGCTGGTGCACCGCGTGACCGGATACGCTGAGCCGTTGCATTCGACAGCGGTCGAGACGAGGCCGCCGCGCCGTTCGCCCCTGCGCCGCCTCCTGAAGCGGCTGGGCGGGCTGTTGCGCCACCAGATCAACAACCCGCTCCAGGCCATCCTCTCCGAGGCGGAGCTGCTGGCGGAGCGCGGCGCCGCCGACGAGCGCGACGTGCAGGGCGCTGCGCAGTCCATCGCGGCCGCGGCGCGGCGCATCGCCGCCGTCGTCGCGGACTTCGAACGCATCGCGGCCAGCGAGGCCGGGGCGGAGCTCGCCGAGACCGAGGACGCGGGCGACCCCGGCCCCCTCACCCGCGCCCTCGCAACCGAGCTGAACCTCATCGCCCGGCAGGCCGAGGTCGCCGTCCAGCCGCAGGACGCGCAACGGCTCCGGCCGCGCCTCCGCCGCGCCGCGCGCCTCGCGCGGGCATGGCTCGCCGCCGGCGCCCGCCTCCGCCCGACCTACGCGCCGGCGCCCGCGCCGCCCGCACCCGAGCCCACACCTGCTGCGCCGTCGCCGCATCAGGCGGGCTACGCCGCGGCGCGCGCCCTGGCCGTCCGCCTCCAGCGCCTCGAGGCCGACTACCGGCGGCTCCAGGAGCAACTCGAACGGCGCGAACGCTTTTGGCGCTTCTCGACCCACGAGCTGCGCAACGCCGCCAACGCCTTCGTGTCCTGGGCCTACGTCTTGCGACGCTCCGAGATCCGCAACGCCCCCTGGTTCGCCCCCCTCGCCCGTGCGGCGGAGGCCGTGCTCCGCCGCACCGAGGAAGTCCTGGACCTCGGGGCGAGCGGCATGACCGACTTCGAGATCAGGGTCGAGAACGTCAACCTCGTCGAAGCCGCACGCGACGCGCTCGAGATGATCCGCCCCGCGGCAGACCAGAACAACCTCACGCTGGCCCTGGCCAGCCCGCCCGGCGGAGAGCCCGTCTGGGCCGAGGCGGATCCAGACCGGGTCCAGCAGATCCTCCACAACCTGCTCCGCAACGCGGTCGAGGCGACCCCGCCCGGCGGCTCCATCTGCATCAGCGCCCGCTACGACGGCGCCTGCGCCGCGCTCGAGATCGAGGACACGGGCACCGGCCTCCACCCCGGCGCCGCCGCCGGACTCTTCCAGCTCGACAGCCCGGCCGAGCCGCCCGCCGGGCGGCGCCGCGGCTACGGTCTCGGCCTCCCGCTCTCTCGGTACCTGGCCGAGCAGATGCGCGGGTCGCTCGAGCTCCAGCCCGCAACGACGGGCGGCGCGCGACTCCTGCTCCGACTGCCACGAGCCAACCCGTGAACGACCAAGCGATCGCGAGCCGCGAGGATCCGCGGGACATCGAGACCGAGGCGGCCGCCCAGCTCGAGCGGCTCCGAGGCGTCCTCGCCGCAGCCGTGTGGGTCGGCCAGCACCCAACGGTCCGCGAAGTCTACATCGCCGCCGCGCCGGACGTCTCCGTTCCCGACCTCAAGGAGACCATCCGCGCCGTGCTCCGCGACAACGGCCTCGTCTGCCCGCCGGACGCGATCCACATCGGCGTGCTGGACGCGGCGCCGGAGTCGGGCGCGGGTCGGGAGCCGCCCGCCGAGCCCGCCCGACCCGCAAGCGCCGCTGAACCGGCACCCGCCTCGGCAGCCGGCCCCGGCGGGCCGGCCCCCGAGCCGCCCGCCGAGGAAGCCGAGGTGCCGCCCCCGTGGCACGGCCGCTTCCTCATCCTCTCCGCCCTCGAGGTCCGCCGCGCCGGCAACGAGGTCACCTGCCGCGTCCAGCTCCTCCGGGTCGGCGAGCCCCTGACCGGCGAGGCCACCGAGATCGACACGCCCGCGGGCCGGGCACGCGCCGGCGCCCGCGCCGTCCTCCGGGCCGTCTCGGGCGCCGGCGCCGGCACCGCCTTGTCCCTGGAAGGCGCGGCCGTCCTCGACCTCTTCAACCGCAAGTACGTCGCGGTGTCCGTCGAGGCCGCCACCGCACGCCGAACCACCCTCCTCTCCGGCCTGGTGCCGATCGACCGCTCCATCGAAGACGCCGCCTGCCTCGCCACCCTCGGCGCCATCGAACGCTGGCTCGCCTGGTAGAGCTGCCCCCGTCCGCGCCCTTGCCCGACCCGCCCCTGGCCGGTCGCGCCGCGCACCGCCCGCTCGCCCATCGAACCACTGAACCGCCCGGTCCCCCCGCCGAACCGTTGACGCCGCCGCCACGGCGCCGTACTATCGGGGCGCCCATTGAAAATAGGTCTCAATCTCAAAGAGAACGCCGATGACCACCGCGCGACGGATCCCCGCTCTCCTCCTCGGCGCGACGCTCCTCGCCTGCGCCGGCGACACCCGGACCGACACCACCCCCCAGACCGGCACCGAGGCCCAGGCCGAGCCGGCCACCAACGCCCCCGCCACGATCCCCGGCCTCCCGCCCGGCGGCCTCGAGGACTGGATCGCCGAGATCCGCGACGGCCTCGCCACACTGCCGGACAGGATCGCCAGCGACATCGCGGGCGCACGGACGGTGGCCCTCGAACTCTACGTGGGACGGCAGGAGTTCATCGAGATCTTCTACGGCGAGAACGGCAGGCTCACGGCCGGCGGAGCGCTCGGGCCGGCCGTGGAGCATGCCGAAGAGGAGTTCCACGAACTGCTGCTGATGCTGAACGGCGACGAGACGCCCGACGCGGAGCAGGTCCGCGCCAAGGTCGTCGCGCTCGCGGAGGCCTACGAGCGGGTCCTCGAGGAAGCCCGGCGAGCGGGCGTGCCGCTCACCCCCGTCGCCACCACGCCCGCCGGCTCCTGACCCGGCCGCCTACTCCTTCCAGTTCTTGAGGATGCGCTCCAGGTCGTCGCGGTGACGGGTCTCCTCGGAGACGATGTTCTCGAGGTCCACGCGCAGCCCGATCTCGCCCGCGGCGTCCGCCTGCTTGATCCGCTGCGTGTAGCGCTCGATGGTCTCCCGCTCGGCCTGGAGCACGATCTCGAAGATCTCGCGGTTGCTCGAGCCCAGCCGGACCTCCGCGGGGCGCGTGGTGGGCGTGCCGCCGAGGGCGACGATCTTGTTGGCGAGGTAGCGGGCGTGGCCGAGCTCATCGGCGATCTCCTCGTCCAGGAAGCGCGACAGCTCGGGGCGATGGGGCCCGGTGATGAGCTGGCTGAGGACGAGGTAGCTGATGATGGCCTGGTACTCGTGGGCGAGGTCGGTGTTGAGGCCTTCGATGAGGGCCTGGCGCGCATCCTGGCTTGCCATGTTCGGGCACTCCTGTGTGGGTAATCGCTAGTGATAATGATTATTGATAAGCGACGCCGCACCACCGCGCAAGGGTCGGCGCGGGTCGCCGGGCCTCAGCGCCCCGGCGCGGGCCCGACGAAGCGCTGGACCTCCTCGACGACGCGCCGCGGCTCGACCGGCTTGGCGAGGTAGCCGTCGCAGCCGGCGGCGATCGCCCGCTCCCGGTCCTCCTCCAGGGCGTGGGCGGTCAACGCGATGATCGGGATGTCCCGGGTGGCCTGATCGGCTTTGAGACGGCGCGTCGCCTCCCATCCGTCGATCTTGGGGATCGAGATGTCCATGAGGATCAGGTCGGGATGCTCCTGGCGAGCCCGGTTCACGCCCTCCTCGCCGTCGCGAGCCTCGAGGACGTTGTAGCCGACGTGGTCCAGGATCGTCCGGTAGACGACGAGGTTGTCCTCGTTGTCTTCGACGAGGAGAACGGTCTTCTTCCGGGCATCGTCCATGGCCGGATCATCCGCGCAGGGGTTCCTGGTCTCGGCGGTTTCGTGACAATATACACGAAACGTGCCGATCCGTGGTCACGCCACCACCGCCTATCCAGCACTCTCTTCGGCGGCCGCCTCGGCCGCCTCCCGCTCCTTGAACACCTTGAGGTTCGTGGAGTGGCCCGGGTTCACGCGGGCCTTGGGGTCGATGTAGTGGATGGCGTTGTTGACGGCGATGGCCGCCTCGCTGAAGCCCGTGGCGATGAGATCGAGCTTGGCCTCGTGCCAGACGACGTCGCCGGCGGCGAAGACGCCGGGGATGCTGGTCTGCATCGTCGGGCTGACCTTGATGCCGTTCTTCTCCAGTTCGATGCCCCAGCGGGCCACAGGCCCGAGGTCTGGCTTGAAGCCGATGAGCGCGAGCACGGCGTCCACCTCGAGGGTGAGCTCCTCGTTGGTGCGGTTGTCGAAGATGGTGACGGCGCGCACGCATTCGTCGCCGTGGATGGCGCGCACCTCCTTGTGGGTGAGGAGCTCGATCTCTCCGGCCTCGACGGCGGTGCGGAGCAGACGCATGGAGTGGGCGTGGGCGCGGAAGCCCTCGCGGCGGTGGATGAGGATCAGACGTGCGGTGGTGTCCTTGAGGGCCAGCGCCCAGTCCACGGCGGAGTCGCCGCCGCCCACGATCAGGACGCGCTTGCCGGCGTAGGCGGCCGGGTCCTTGACGTGGTGGGCCACGCCGCGCTCGAGGAATTCCTGGTAGCCGGGGCACTCGAGGACGCGGGGCGAGAACGCGCCCTTGCCGGCGGCGATGATGACGGCGCGGCTCGCGTACCGTCCGCCCTTGTCCGTGGTCGCGACGAAGTAGCCGTCTTCCCGGATCAGGTCCTGGACCTGCTCGCCGAGGCGCACCTCGGCCCCGAACTGGAGCCCCTGCTCGATGAGGTTGGCCGCCAGCTCCTTGGCCGTGATGCGGGGGAAGCCGCCGACGTCGTAGATGTACTTCTCCGGGTAGAGCGCGGTGAGCTGGCCGCCCAGCTCGGGCAGCGAGTCGATGATGCGGGCCGACGCCCCGCGCATCCCGGCGTAGAAGGCGGCAAAGAGCCCTGTCGGGCCGCCGCCGATGATCGTCAGGTCCTTGAGCTCGGAGTCGTTCAACGTCGTCCTTTCCCGGTTGAACCGCGCGGCCCCGCCGGGCGGCCGGCGCCAATCCTAGACGTTGCGCGCCTCGCCACGCAAGGCGCGGAGTCCCGCGCGGGTGTAGTCCACCACCGCGAAGAGTCCGGCCGCACCCGCGACCGCCACGAGCGGTCCGACCCGGGCGGGGCGGAGGAGCAGCGCGAGCACGACCACGATCTGGATCCCCGTCACGATCTTGCCGCCGAGCCGCGCGCGGAACCTCACGGGCAACCGGAACAGCAGCGCGGTGAGGAAGGCCGCGACGGTGAAGACATCGCGGGCGAGCAGGACCAGCAGCTCCCACGTCTTCAGCAGGCCGCCGAGCGCGAGAGTCACCAGGGCCGTGACCAGGAACGCCTTGTCGGCGAGCGGGTCGAGGATCTCGCCGACGCGCGAGGTCCGGCCGAGCCGGCGAGCGAGCCAGCCGTCCGCGAAGTCCGAGAACGCGGCCACCGTGAGGATCGCCGCCCTCGCGCCGACGTCGTCGGTGGCGAGGAACAGCGCGGCGAGCGGAACACGGAGGAGCGAGATCGCGTTGGGCCACGACACGAGCTGCATGGCGTCCGTCAACCACCAGCCGGTGTGAGCGCGCGGCGCGGCGACTGCATCGCGCGCTCGGAGTTCCGGCCCTGAGCCGCACGGCGCCCGCGCCCGCGCCACCCCGCCCCGGGCCCGATTCGTTTTACCCGCCAGCGGCCGGGAAGTCCCGGCCCGGAGCACCCGGTCACTCGGCCGCCACGGGCGGCGCCCCCGTGTACCAGGCCGAACGCTGGTACTTCTCGAGCGCCGACCGGAGGAGGAGCTTCACGAGGAGCGCGGCGGGGATCGCGATCAGCAGCCCCACGAAGCCGAAGAAGAAGCCGCCCATCGCGATCGCGAGCATGACCCAGACCGGGTGCAGCCCCACGGATCCACCCACGATCCGCGGCCCCGTCACGCTCGAGTCGAGGAACTGCACGACGCCGAAGACCACCGCGACCTTGAGCAGCGACGCCAGCACGTTGCCGGTGAGGAGCGCGATGATGACGGCGGGCACGAGGCTGACGATGAGGCCGAGGTACGGGACCAGGTTGAACACCCCGGCCACCACGCCCACCAGGCCCGCGTACGGGAAGCCGAGGGCGAAGAGGCCGAGCCACGTCAGCACGCCCACGATGGCCGCCGCCGCGACCTGGCCGCGCATGAAACGGGACAATAGCGTGTCGTACTCGGCCAAGAACGCCAGCCACTCCTCTCGGCGCGAGAGCGGGATCAACAGCCGCAGCCGCGCGATGATCTTGTCGTAGTCCTTGAGCAGGTAGAACGCCAGCACCGGCGTGAGGACCACGTACCCGATGATGGTCAGGGCCGTACCGATCCCCCGCCCCACCCCCAGCACGGCCGCCCCGGCGCGCCGCGCGATCTCGGCCTGCCGCTCCTGGAGCGCCGCCACCAACTGCTCCGGCTCGAACGCGCGCACGTGCGCCAGCAGCACATCCTCGCGCAGGCCGGGGATGTCCACCCGGATCAGCCGGTCGAGCAGCGCCTCGACCCACCGCGCCAGCCGATCCAGCAAGACCGGCGCCTGGGTGATCAAGGCGTCCACCTGCCGGCCCAGCGCCGGCACGCCGAACACGGCGGCGAGCACGAGCGCGCCCACCGCGGGGAGGGCGAGGAGGAGGACGGCGAGGGTGCGCGGCACCCGCCGTCGCTCGAGCGCGTCCACGGCGGGGTCGAGAATATATGCCAGGACCAGGGCGAGGATGAACGGCGCGAGCAGGAAACCGGTGGTGCGAAGCAGCCAGAGCGCCGCGAGCACCGACATCCCGACCACCGCCAGCCGGTGGAGCCGCGTGCCGGCGTACGGCACGGCGAGGAGCAGGAACAGCAGGAACAGGACGATGGGCGACAGCACCGCCTGCACCTGGTACAGGAAGAGGCCCACCACCAGCAACACGGCCGCCCCGTAGACCAGCCGCCATTCGTCCTGCCCCGGCAATCGCATCATCGCTCGACCTCTGCGGCTCCCTCACCGCGTCAGGGCTGCGCCCGCCGACCCGCCGAGGCGTCCGCCCCCACCGCCGCGCCCAACCGCTCCCCGGCGACGCGCAGCACCTCGCGGGCGTTGGCGTAGGTGATGGTCTCCACGGCTTCCGTCAGCGGCAGCCACACGCACGCGGAGATGCCCTCCTCCACCTGCGGAGTCGCTTCCCCGGTGCGCGATTCGAGGAGGAAGAAGTGGCAATACTTGTGGACGAGCTGATCGTGATCCCGGAAGTACCAGTCGATGGTCGGGAGCTCGCTCTCGGTGCGCAGGTCCGTCAGCCCCGACTCCTCCGATACCTCCCGGAGCGCCGCCTGCTCCGGCGTCTCACCCTCCTCGAGATGGCCCTTCGGCAGCCCCCAGTTGCCGTAGGGGTCCCGGATCAGCAGGAAACGGATCGTGCCATCCTCGTCCCGGCGATAGACGACGCCGCCCGCGCTGGTCTCCACCCGCGCACGTCGGCGCCCCGCGGCCGGGGCGCCCGATCTCCGACGTCGTCCACGCCGTTCAGCCACGAGCCACGAGCTCGGCGATCTGCACCGCGTTCGTCGCAGCGCCCTTGCGCAGGTTGTCGCCCACGATCCAGAGGTGCAGGGTCCGGGGGTCATCCGGGTCGGCGCGCAGCCGACCCACGCGCACGGTGTCCTGCCCGGCCACGTCCCGGGGAACAGGACCCCAGGGGGCCTCCGCGAGCGCCACGCCCGGCATCGCCGCCAGCGCCTCGCGCGCCTCCTCCACCGAAAGCGGCCGCTCCAGCTCCACGGCCGCGGCGACGCCGTGGCCGACCTCGACCGGCACGCGCACGCAGGTGGCCGCCACCGCGAGGCCGGGGAGGTCGAGGATTTTCCGCGCCTCGTTGCGGATCTTCTCCTCCTCCTCCGTCCAGCCGCCTTCCGCGGCCGAGCCGATGAACGGGATCACGTTGCCCGCGATGGAGGCCGGGAACGGCGTCGTCTCCGGCGTCCCGCCGTCCAGCTCCGTGCGCAACGCGGCGACGCCGCGGGCACCCGCGCCGGAAACCGACTGGTACGTGCTCGCCCAAACTCTGCGCAGCCCGGCCGCACGGCGCAACGCCTCCAGCGCCAGCACGAGCTGGATCACCACGCAGTTCGGGTTCGCGATGATCCCCCGCGGCCGCTCGTGGATGCGCGCGCCGTTCACCTCCGGCACGACCAGCGGGACCTCGGGATCCATCCGCCACGCCGACGAGTTGTCCACGACCACGGCGCCCTCCGCCGCAGCGACCGCCGCCCATTCCCGGCTGCGCGCCGCGCCCGCGGAGAACAGCGCCACCTGGCATCCCCGGAACGCCTCGGGCGTGGGCCGCCGCACCCGCCACTCCCGGCCACGCCACTCCAGGAGCCGACCCTCCGAGCGTTCGGACGCCAACGGCACGATCTCTTCCGCTGGGAACCCGCGTTCCTCGAGCACGCGGAGCATGGTCTGCCCCACGGCCCCCGTCGCACCCAGCACCGCCACTCTCATTGCTCGCCACCCAATCCGAATGCTTCGTGG
This sequence comes from bacterium, assembly GCA_003242735.1. Taxonomy (NCBI): domain Bacteria; species bacterium. The sequence goes on from QGVH01000024.1 coordinate 46,953, forward strand.
AGACACTGGAGCGCGGCCGTCTCGTTCGCCGCGTCCACCAGCAACGCGATGGAGATCGAGGACGTGGACAGCGCGTACACCTCGATCCCCTCTCGCAACAGCGCCTCGAACGCACGGGCATAGACGCCCGGACGCCCGTGCATGCCGCTGCCGACCAGCGCCAGGCGCGCGAGCCCTGCGCGCTCCTCCAACCCCTCGCCCCCCAGCTCCTCGACCAGCGCGCCACAGAGCGCCCGCGCCTCCGGCAGCGCCTCCTCCTTGACGGTCAACTGGAGCTGCCGCCTGCCGTCCGGCCGGTCCGCCTGTGCCACCATGTCCACGCTCACCCCCGCAGCCGCCAGTCGGGAGAGTACCCGCGACATCGGCCCCATGCCAGAGGGCAGGCCGCGGAGCGTCAGCCGCGCATGCCCCGACTCGGACGCCAGGCCCGTCACCACCAGGTCTTCCATCCCCGCCTCCCGCGCCGTGATCAGCGTGCCCTCCCCTTCCTCGAACGAGGAGCGGACCCGGATCGGAACGCGGTAGCGCGCGCCGATCTCCACCGCCCTCGGGTGCATGACCTTGGCACCCGACGTCGCGAGCTCCAGCATCTCGGCGTAGTCGATCCGCTCGATCCTACGCGCCCGCGGCACACGCCGCGGGTCGGCGGTGTGGACGCCGTCCACGTCCGTGAAGATGTCGCACCGGGCCGCGCCGAGCGCCGCGGCGAGCGCCACCGCCGTCGTGTCCGAGCCGCCGCGGCCGAGCGTCGTCACCTCCCGGTCCCGGCTCACGCCCTGGAAGCCCGCGACGATCACCACCCGCCCCCGCGCCAGCTCCTCGCGGACCCGGGTCGCGCGGATCTCTTCGATCCGCGCACCGGTGTGCACGCCGTCCGTGATGATCGCCGCCTGCGAGCCCGTGAAGCTGAGCGCTTCCACCCCGCACTCCCGGATGGCCATGGCGAGCAGCGCCATGGCGACCCGCTCGCCCGCGCTCAGGAGCAGGTCCAGCTCCCGCGAATGCCGCCGCCGCGGGTCCTCGCTGACCTGGCACGCCAGCGCCAGCAGCTCGTCCGTCGTGTCGCCCATGGCGGACACCACCACCACCACATCGCTGCCGCGGCGACGCTCCTCCGCGACCCGCGCCGCGACCCGCCGGATCCGCTCCGGGCCGCCCACCGACGTGCCACCGTACTTCTGGACGATGAGCGCCATCGGTGGCCCACGTTGCAAGACCCGGGCTGCCGATCCGGCCCCGCCTCGACCAGGCTCAGAAGATCTTGAGGTTGATGTACTTCCGCGGGTTCGCCTGGAAGTCGGCCAGCAGTTGCTGGATCAGCGCGTTCGTCCGCACCAGGTCCGCGTACAGCGTCGTGTCCTGCAACAGCCGCCCCAGCGTGCCCCGCCCCTCCCCCGCCGGGCCCATGGCCAGCGCCACCGCCCGGAAGGCGCTGTCCGCCCGCGCCAGCACCGTCTCCAGGTTCCGGCCCGCCGCCACCAGCGCCGTGGCGAACGAATCGAGCTGCGCCGTCGTGCTCACCACGTGGTCCACGATCGCCGCGAGCTCGCCCCCCGCGATCGCGGCCTCGATGTGACTCGACGCGCGCCGCACCGCTTCCGCCGCCTGCTCCAGCGTCTCCGTCGTCGCCTGGAGGTTCGTGCTGAGATCCGCCAGCGTGGTCTCCTGCGCGTCGAACATCCGGGTGATCTGCGTGCTGACCTGCTGGATGTTCTCCAGCGCGAGACGCACGTTCTCCGCCGTCTCCTCGGTGAACGCCGCCTCGAAGCGCTCGCTCAACACCGCCAGGTTCTCCGCGATCTGATCCGCCACCGCGGTCAGTCGGGACATCTCCGGCAGCGAGTAGCCCGGCAGCACGTCCGGCTCCAGCGGCGTCGCGTACTCGAAGCGCGGGAACCGGGAGCGCGGGAAGATCTCCGCCTGCCAGTCCCCGAACAGCGACTCGGGCGAGAGCAGGACCACCGCATCGGCGGGCAGCTTCACGTCCGCCGAGATCCGCATCTTCACGATCACGCCTTCCGCGTCCGGCTCCAGCTCGATGCTCGAGACACGGCCGATCGGGACACCCCGCAGCTTCACCGGGTTGCCCTCCGCGAGCTGGCCGACCTCCCGGAAGCGCGCCCGCACCGTGACCTCCTCCCGCCCGAACCCGACGCCCTTCAGCCACAACGTGCCGAAGAACAGCAGGCCGATACCGAGGAGCACCACGATACCGACCGTGACTTCCGTCTGCCGCTTCACACGACCTCCTGCAAGAGCTCCGGACGCCCCTCGACGAACCCGCGCACCACGGGATCTGCGGCGCGCCTGAGTTCGTCCGGCGTTCCCTCGAAGCGGATCACGCCGCCGTGCAGCATCGCGATCCGGTCGCCCACGCGGTAGGCGCTGTCCAGGTTGTGGGTGATCACCAGGCTCGTCACGCCCAGCTCATCCCGAAGTCTCAGGATCAGCCGGTCAATGAGCGCCGTCGTCACCGGATCCAAGCCCGTCGTGGGCTCGTCGTACAGCACGTACTTGGGCCGTGTCGCGATGGCACGGGCAAGCCCCGCGCGCTTGCGCTGCCCGCCCGAGAGCTCGGCGGGGTAGCGGTCCCCGTACCCGTCCAGGTCCACCAAGTGCAACGACTCCCGCACCCGCTCCTCGATCTCCGCCGCGCTCATGCCGGGCACGCGCCGCAGCCCCATCGCCACGTTCTCCGCCACCGTCATCGAATCGAACAGCGCGGCGAACTGGAAGACGTAGCCCACGCGCCGCCGGAGCTCGTAGAGCTCCTGTCGCCGCAACGACGCCACGTCCTGCCCGTCCACGAGCACCCGGCCGCCGTCCGGGCGCAGGAGTCCCACGATGGTCTTCAGCAGGACCGACTTCCCGGACCCCGAGCCGCCGATGACGACGACGGTCTCCCCTTCCTTCACCTCGAGCGAGACGCCGCGCAGGACGACCTTCTCGCCGAACGACTTGCGGACATCCTGGAGCTGGATGCTCATAGCAGGGCGACCGCCCAGAACGCGTCCAGCACCAGGATCATCATGCTCCCGGCCACCACGGCGCGCGTCGTCGCCCGGCCGACGCCCTCCGCCCCGCCCGTCGTCCGGAAGCCGAAGAAGCAGCCCAGCGCCGTGACCGCCAGCCCGAACGAGGTGGCTTTGATCATCGAGAACTGGACGTCGAAGGGACGGAAGAAGAGTCGCAGGCCCCGCACGAACTCGGGCGTGGAGAGGTCCAGCAGGTTGAGCGCCGTCGCCCAGCCGCCGAGGATGCCCATGGCGTTGGCGAACGCCACCACCACCGGGAACATGATCACGCCGGCCAGCACGCGCGGCACCACGAGGTAGGCGTGCGGGTCGTAGGCCAGCGTCTCCAGCGCGTCGATCTGCTCCGTCACCTTCATCGTCCCCAGCTCGGCCGCGATGTTCGCCCCGACGCGGCCCGCCAGCGCGAGGCCGGTGAGCACGGGGCCCAGCTCCAGGATCATCGTCTTCTCGACCAGGACGCCGACGAAGTAGAGCGGGACCGCGCCCGTGAACGTGTACGAGGCCTGGAGCGCGAGGACGATCCCGGTGAACGCGGCGATGAAGAGCGCGATCGGGATCGAATCGACCCCGAGCCGCGCCATCTGGAGGATCAGGAGCCGGCCCCACGTCGTGACGTCCGGCACCGCACGCAGCACGCTGCCGACGAAGCAGCCGAACTGTCCGAAGGCGGCCGCCGTGGCCACCGCCGACCGGCCCACCCAGCTCAGCGGCGCCGTCACACGGTCGTGCATGGTCGGAAACATAGCGGGGCCGCTGCGGCCCTGTCCACCCCGGTGCGCCGCAATGCTTTGCCGTCCTTGCACTTGCGAAACCGGAGCCGGAGAGTGACCCGGCTCCTGCGGCCCGCGCCTTGCACCTCCTCCCCGGGTGGGGTCGGGTGCAGGGCGGGAGCGATGGCGACGAAGGGGAAGAGGCTCATGGGGCGCGACAGGGACCCGGCCGGGGGGCGGAGGCCGCCCCGCTTCGAGGACGTGGCGGATCCGGACTTCCAGCGGCGCTGGATCACCGGCCGCAAGCTCGATGGCGCGCAGGTGGACCTCGCGTTCCACCACGGGTTCGATGCGCGCGAGCGCTTTGCGGACCGGCCGTTCCGCGAGGTGGAGGAGTACCTGCGCGAGAGCTGGGAAGGGATGGGTACGGCCGTCGCGTGGGACGAAGTCCGCGACATCGTGCGCTCCGGCTACGAGCGCTACAAAGCGGCCGGCTTCGATGGCTCCATCGACCTCGGTCCCGAGGCGTTGGACCGGTTCCCGATCCGCAACGTCAGCGGCTCGATCCTCCGCGGCGGGAGCATGGATGACCGCCCGTTCCTCGGCGCCGCGACCCCGGCGCCCGAGTTCGAGGGCGAGGGCGGGCCGCCGGTGGGTGGGGAGGGCGGCGACGGCGCGGAGGGCGGCGGGCCCGGCGACGTCAGCCCGCCGGCGTGACCCAGCGCAACGCGGCGACGGCGGGCGCCTCGCGCAGCTCGGCCGCGAGCCGGTAGAAATGCAGCAGCCCCCGCTCCATCGGAGCATCCAGTCGGAAGCGGAGGGTCCGCCAGTACCGCGCGATCCGCTCGGGCGTCATCCCGTAGCGCGCCGCGTGGCGTTCGGCGAGCGCGTCCACGTTGGCTTCGAAGTAGGCCAGGGACTCGAGGAGCAGGCCGTGCAGCGCGCGGAGCTCCTCGTCCCGCTCCGGTCCGGCGCTGACCTGCCACACGGCGAACGCGAACGGGAGCCCGGTCCACGCGTACCAGACCTCGCCCAGATCCGTCAGGAGACGTCGACTCCGCTCCACGCGCCGCATGGCGTGATCGCCGATCCAGAGCGCAGCAGCCGCGCCGTCGCCCACGGGATCGGCCTGCTCGGACTGGTCGAACCACCGGTACCGGGGCCGCACGCCCAGCCGCAGCTCCAGCAGGACGCGCAGCAGCACCACCGACGTGGCCGAGGCGGTGGGGAGCGCCACCTCCCGGCCGTCGAGCTCCTCCATCGCCACCGCGCTCTCGAGCTGGATGCTCTGCACGGGGCCGGCCGACCCGATGACCAGGCCGGGCAGCAGCCGGTACCGGTCCGCATGGCGCGCGAACTCGATGCTCGAGCACGGAGCGACATCGATCCGGCCCGCCCGGAGCTCCGCGTTCAACACGGCGGGCACGCCCGCGCGCAGCTCGATCCAGTCGGGCACGCCCTGGTCGATGAGCAGCGCGTGCACCGGCAAGCAGTTGCTGTATTCGATGTGCCCGAGTCTCAACATCTCTCGGTCCGGAAGGCGCGGCGGGCCCGCGCGGCGCGCGGGCGAGCCGCGTAGGTTGCGATGACCACGTACCGCGCCCGGGACCGCAGCGCCGTGGCCGGCACCCTGCTGGTCCTCGGCCTCGTTGCGCTCGGCGCGGCGATCTTCTACCTCGACGTCATCCAGAGGGCGCTCTTGTCCACCTACCGCATCCACGTTCTGCTGCGAGACGCCCCGGGGGTCCGGCCCGGCACGCCGGTCACCGTCGCGGGCATCGAGGTCGGCTGGGTCACCCGGGTCGCCCTCGCCCCGGTGAACAGCGGCAGAGTGGCCAAGATCGTCCTGACCCTGGAGCTCCGGAACGCGGTCCGGTCGCAGGTCCGCCGCGACAGCGAGGTCCGGCTCCGGGAAGTGCGCCTGCTCGGCGACCCCGTGGTGGACGTCGTGCCGGGCAGCCTCGCGGCGGACGTACTGGCGCCCGGCGATACCCTGCGCAGCCCCCTCCGCCCCGACGCCGCTGCCGTGCTCGCCCGGGCCCGCGACCTGGGCGCGGCATACGACTCCCTGCGGAGCTCCGCCCTCCGGCTCGGGCTGGCGTGGCAGGCGACCTGGCCGGCCGCGGCCGCGGCGGCCCGCCGCCTGAGCGCGGCTCAGACCGAGCTCCGGCGGCTCGACGCGGCCTACCAGGCCGGGCCCCTCGCCGCCCGGCTCCAGGATGCCGAGTGGCGTTCGACGCTGCGGCGGACGCGGACGGCCGCCGCAGAGATCCGGAGCCTGTTCCGGCGCGGCTCCGGTTCGCCGGACCCGGCCGCCCTCGGCCCCGCCCTCGCCCGGCTCGCCGCCCAGGCCGACACGCTCATGCACGAGTTCCGCCGCATCGAGGCCGCCCTCGCCACACCCGGCGGCATCCCCGCCCCGGCAGGCCGGGACACGGCGCTGGCCCGGGCGCTCCGCGCCGCTCGCGCGGAGCTCGACTCGCTCGTCGCGGAAACGCGCAGGAACCCTCTCCGGTTCTTCTTCTGAGCGTCCGCCGCGTCAGGCCGGCTGCGCCTCGCGTACGCCGCGATCAAGAGGGAGAACGAGGGAGACCGTGGTGCCCGCCCCCGGCCGGGACCGGACCTCCACCCGACCACCGTGACTCTCCACGATCTCGCGGCAGATCGGCAGGCCCAACCCCATCCCCTTGGCCTTGCTCGTCACGAACGGCTCGAAGATGGTCTTCAGACGGTAGGGCTCGATTCCAGGGCCGTTGTCGCGGACCTCCAGCACCGCCTCCCCGCCCCGCCTACGCAGCGCGACCTCCACCCGCCGGGGCTTGTCCGACTGCTGCATCAACGCCTCCCGCGCGTTGCGCAGCACGTTCTCCAGCGCCTGCCGCAGGAAGTACGGGTCTCCGTTCACCACCAGCGGCTCCATCGGCCCGACCACCACCTCGATCCCGGTCACCTCCGCCTCGCGCACCTCGTTCCTGACCGCCCCCGTCACCAGCTCGTTCAACGAAAACGGCTCCGGGTGCAGGCGCCGCTTGCCTCCCGACGCGTACGCGGAGAGGTCCGACAGGAGCTCCGTCATCCGCGTCGCCTCCGTCACGATCGCCTGACAGATCTCCTGGCGGGCTGCCGGATCCTCGACCATCCGGCTGTCCTCCAGCATCTCGGCGTGCAGCAGGATGGTCTGGAGGGGGTTCTTGATCTGATGGAGGATGCGCGCGGTCGCGACGCCCATCGCCGCCAGCCGCTCCGCCTCCACGCGCTGCCGCATGTTCCGCCGCACCAGCGCCACGATGACGACGGCCGTGAAGCCCAGGATCAGCAGCGCCAGGCCGACGTTCACCAACAACAGTCGCTGGGCGGTGGACAGCTCAGCGACCTGCGCGGCAGCGATCGCGTACACGGGAAGCGTGTGGACCGGGTCGATTCCGTCGAGAACCGTCGTAGCGGGAATACTACCGCGGGGGCCGCGCCAGATCAACTAGAGCCCGGCGCGTGCCTCCGGCGCAGCCGCGGCGCGCGGTTCCGGGCGCGCCGCGGCAAGCGACCGCAGCAGGAGCAGCACGATCCCGAGCTGGATCGCGCTCGTCAGAATCTGGAGGGACTGCGGAAGGTGCCAGAGATAGACCGCCACGAAGGGGCCCACGTGCTGGAAGAAGACCTCCTGGATCGGCACCAGGATCGCGTACACCGTCCGCACAGCGATGAACGCGCCCAGGAACCGGTCCAGCTCGGGCAGGTGGCCCAGCGACAGCAGGCCCAGGACGCCGAGGTACGCCGGGACGCCGACGAACGAGAGCACGCGCGTCGCGTCGAGCAGCCGATCCCAGTTCTGCAACGCGCCTCCTCCCACCGCCAGTGCACCGACCACCACCGCCACCCAGATGGCCACCAGGCCCGTCACGCGGACCCAGCCGCCGCCCCCCAGCGCCATGAGGGACGCCGGGAGCGCCGCGCTCAGCACGGCATGCAGCAGGTAGGTCCAGTGATACAGGGCATCCCAGACCTTCATCAGCGGCGCGTCCGCCGGCAGGCCCCGCACCTCCGGCTCGAACAGCACGAGGGCCGCGTTGTCGACGGCCACGATCGAGAACACCACGGCGACCGCCAGCCACGCCCGCCAGCACGTCTCACCCAGCGCTCTCCGTCCCCGCGACACCACGACGATCAGCGCGAGCGCCAGGAGGAGCCGCGTAAGGAGCAGTAGCGCGTTCAGCGCCCGCAGAAGGGCCACCAGGTCCATCCGCCCCGCGTTCCCCTCAGTCGCCGCCGCCGTCCGGCGGAGGAGGTGGAGGAGGCGGAATCGGCTTCGGCGGAGGGTTGTCGTCCTCCAGCGTGAACGTCACGATCTCGCCCCCATCCGCCCCTCCCGGCGCCACCGTCTCCACGATCACCCGCTTCACCACCTGGTTCGGGTCCGTGAGCGTGATCTCGAAGTCCAGGTTCTGTTCCGGGCACGTGATCCGCGTACGCACCCTCTCGCCGGGATCCTGCTGACGCCGGTTCGGGTTGCGAAACAGCGTCTTCGTGGACTGCCGCCCGCTCTCCAGGCTCCGCGTCACCTTGACCGCCTGGAGCCAGTCGGGCTGATAACTGATCCGGTACTCGAACCCACGCTGGTCCGATCCCCGGTCCTCCCGATTGTGGCGTGGCATGCGCGCCTCCGCGGCAATGACAGATCACTCGGTGACAGGTGTTGTCTCTCCGGCGAGTCTGGGTATACTTTTTCCGGCTCCCAAGAATGTCAAGTTTCATTCGACGGTCCGGCACACCGGCCGCCCCACCGGCGCCCCGGGGCCGCGCGCCGTTACCGCCACGGTGAGTCCGAGGTTGTACAAGGAGGAACGCGAAGAGGTGCGCCGGTCCCGGGCCTGACCCGCTTCCGGACCGGGCTCGCGCCGCCGCCCGGCGCCCGGCCCGCGAGGGACCGCGAGTATGGATCTTGCGGTGGGTCTGCGGCTGAAGCAGCGCCGTGCCCGCTCCAGGCCCCCCGGGGCCGGCCGGTCCCCGCCCCAGACCGCGCGCCCGACGGCCGGCCACCCGCACCCGTCACCCTTGACCGGACGGGACCCGAGCGCTAGACTATATGTGGCATCCACCATCGACAACCTTCCACTACTGTGGAGGCGCGGGCGCCTCACCGGCCACACGGGTCCGCTTCGCATCTCTACATGTCACCGACCAACAACCTTCTGGACGGTTCGTTCCGCCCGCATTTCGGTTCCCATGCTCGTACGGGGTGATTACGTGGACATCGCTGAGCTCAAGAGCAAGTCGATCGCTGAGCTGCATGAGATGGCCGAAGAGTTGAACATCTCCAACTACTCCGGCCTTCGCAAGCAGGACCTCATCTTCCGCATCGAGCAGAACCTGCTCGACAGCGACGTCGTCCTGCGCGGGGAAGGGGTCCTTGAGGTCCTGCCCGAAGGGTACGGCTTCCTGCGTTCGCAGGACTGGAACTACCTCTACGGGCCGGACGACATCTACGTCAGCCCCTCGCAGATCAAGCGCTTCGACCTGCGCACGGGCGACACGGTCATGGGCCAGGTCCGGCCGCCCAAGGACGGCGAACGCTACCTGGCGCTGCTCAAGGTCGAGTCGGTCAACGGCGACGACCCCGAGAAGGCCAAGCACCGCATCGCCTTCGACAACCTCAAGCCGCGCTACCCGGAGGAGCGGATCCGGCTGGAGGGGAAGTCGGGCGACCTGTCCATGCGGCTCATGGACCTGATCTCGCCCATCGGCAAGGGCCAGCGCGGCCTGATCGTCTCGCCGCCCAAGGCGGGCAAGACGATCCTCATGCAGAAGATCGCCAACGCCATCATCGAGAACCATCCGGAGATCCACCTCATCGTGCTGCTGATCGACGAGCGGCCCGAGGAGGTGACCGACATGGAGGAGCACGTCGCCGCGGAGGTCATCTCCTCCACGTTCGACGAGCCCGCCGACCGGCACACCCAGGTCGCCGAGATGGTGCTCGAGAAGGCGAAGCGCCTGGTCGAGCACGGGCGTGACGTGGTCATCCTGCTCGACTCGATCACCCGGCTCGCGCGCGCCTACAACGTCACGGTCCCGCACTCCGGCAAGATCCTGTCGGGTGGTGTGGACGCCCATGCGCTGCACAAGCCCAAGCGGTTCTTCGGTGCCGCGCGCAACATCGATGGCGGCGGCTCGCTGACCATCATCGCGACGGCGCTGATCGACACCGGCTCGCGCATGGACGAGGTGATCTTCGAGGAGTTCAAGGGGACGGGCAACATGGAGGTCGTGCTCGACCGGCACATCGCGGACAAGCGCATCTTCCCCGCGATCGACATCAACCGGTCCGGCACGCGCAAGGAAGACCTGCTGCTGGACGAGACCGAGCTGAACCGGGTCTACCTGCTGCGCAACTTCCTGTCCGACATGCCCCCCGCGGAAGCGCTGGAGTTCCTGCTCGACCGGATGCGCCGGACCAAGACCAACAAGGAGTTCCTGGACAGCATGGCGCGCGGTTAATCCTCCGCCAGTTTCCCGAGCACGAGGAGCTCGAACGTCGCGCGCTGCGCGGGGGACGGATCCCGCGGCATGCCCAGCACGAACGCGGGGATGCGGGGATCGTCCGGCAGGTGGAGGATGAGCCGGTCCCTCGGCGTTGCCCGGCCGTCGTAGGGCCGTGCCCGGCCCTCGTGGTCGATCTCGACCAGGCGGCCGGGCTCGCTCATCTCTGCGAGCCGCCGCCCGTACGCCAGCCACTCGGCCAACGGGTCGCTGGCCTCATCGGCGACCCGGGGCAGCACCACTTCCTCGTAGTAGCGCACCGACTCGGTGAGGGCGGCCGGGTCCCGCTCCCTGAGGTCGCGGAGCCGCGCGCGGTAGAACGGCCGCGGGTCCTCGACCCCGGCCGCCGCCAGCGCCTCTTCGAGGCGCGCCATGGCCCGTTCCCGGACGTCCTTCCTCACGCGGCCAGGATGCTCCGCCGGGCGCCGGCCGTCAAGCGGCGCTGGGGGCGCCCACCGGCTTCCATCCCGGCGCGCGGGCTGCTATCTTCGCCCGGACTCCGCACCACACCGGAAGGATCGCCATGTCGCTGTCCCCGAACGTGCACCGGAATCCGGAGCCCGGCGCGCCCGAAGACGTCCTGGAGCTGACGTGGGAGGTCTTCGGCGAGCTCTGCCGGGCCCTCGCCGTCAAGGTCGCCCACAGCGGCTACCAGCCGGAGCTCGTGGTCGGCATCGCCAAGGCCGGCGTCATCCCGGGGGCCGTCATCGCATCCATCCTGGGCTGCGACTTCTCGTCCATGAAGATCAGCCGCCGCGACGGCGCCGACCGCATCAGGGCGCAGCCGCGCCTCCTCTCCGCCGCGCCGCGCGAGGCGGCCGGGCGGCGCGTCCTGATCGTGGACGAGATCTGCACCACCGGCGAGACCCTCCGCCTCGCCCTCGCCGCCGTGCGGAACGTCAAACCCGCGGACATCCGGACCGCCACCAGCTTCGTCAAGCTGGGCGGCTACAAACCGGATTTCTACGCCATCGAAACGGACGCCCTGGTCATTTTCCCGTGGGACCGCCAGATCGTGAACGAGCGCGGCGAGCTGGTCGTGAATCCGACCTACGAGGGGCTCATCTCGGAGGAGTGACCCGACGCGCGGTCCCTCCGCCGCGCGGGCCGGACCTCGCGTGAGCCCGGGCGGCTGCGGCGGCGCGGGCCCGGGCACCGGCGCCCCCCCTCCCGAGCCCCGGGGCGCGTCGGCGGCGATGCACGGGTCACCGAGCCACGGATCCGCGCATGCGAAAGGGGGCGCCCCATCGGGGGCGCCCCCTTTCGTCGCGAGCGCGTCGCACGACTGCGCGAGCCACGATCCCGGCGGACGCCGCCCCGGCGTCTCACGGGGCGACGCCGGCCTCCCTCAAACGTCGAGGTTCTTGACGTACCGGGCGTTGGCCTCGATGAAGCGCCGGCGCTCCTCCACGTCGTCGCCCATGAGGGTGCTGAAGAGGCGGTCCGCCGCGACGGCGTCCTCCAGCTCGACGCGCAGGATCGTGCGCGTCTCCGGGTCCATGGTCGTCTTCCAGAGCTGGTCCGGGTTCATCTCACCCAGACCCTTGTACCGCTGCACCATGATGTTGCGCCGATCGCCCTTGCCGTTGGCCGACATGCGCTCCAGCAGCCGGTCCCGCTCCTCGTCCGAGTACGCGTAGTACTCCTCCTTGCCACGGGCGATGCGATAGAGCGGCGGCTGCGCGATGTAGATCATCCCCTCCTCGATCAACTGCCGCATGTGCCGGTAGAAGAACGTGAGGAGGAGCGTACGGATGTGCGCGCCATCCACGTCGGCGTCCGTCATGATGATGATCTTGTGGTAGCGCGCCGCCTTGATGTTGAACTCGTCCTCGCCGATTCCCGTCCCGATCGCGGTGATGATCGTCCGGATCTCCTCGTTGGAGAGGATCTTGTCCAGGCGCGCCTTCTCCACGTTCAGGATCTTGCCGCGCAGCGGTAGGATGGCCTGGAACTCCCTGTTCCGACCCTGTTTGGCGCTGCCGCCGGCGCTGTCACCCTCGACCAGGTAGAGCTCACAGACGGACGGGTCGCTGATGGAGCAGTCGGCCAGCTTCCCGGGCAGCACGCTGGCCTCCAGCGCGTTCTTGCGGCGCACCAGCTCCCGCGCCTTCCGCGCCGCGATCCGGGCGCGTGCGGCCTGGACCGCCTTCTCGATAATGGCGCGGGCGACGGACGGATTCTCATCCAGGTACGTGGACAGCTTCTCGTTGACGACCTGCTCGACCGCGCCACGCACCTCCGAGTTGCCCAGCTTGGTCTTGGTCTGCCCCTCGAACTGCGGCTCGCGCACCTTGACCGAGAGGACGGCCGTGAGGCCTTCACGCACGTCGTCGCCGGAGAGGCTGTCGAGCTCCTTCTTCAGGAGGTTGTTCTTGCGGGCGTACTCGTTCAGGGTGCGCGTGAGCGCGGCCTTGAAGCCGGTGAGGTGCGTGCCGCCCTCGTGCGTGTTGATGTTGTTGACGAAGGTGAACGTGTTCTCGTTGTAACCCTCGTCGTACTGGAAGGCGAGCTCGATCTCCGC